>NZ_BAGX02000011.1 GCF_000320505.1 Methanobrevibacter boviskoreani JH1 | reverse complement strand
AAAAACATAAAGTTTGAAAAATAAATATATTATTTTTTAAGAAGATTTTATGAAAAATAGGATATGGCAATAGTTTTTAGATCTTAGCATTGATTCAAATTAAAAATTGAATTTACAGTTTTTAAAATAAATAGAAAAAATAGTTAAAAATTTAACTATTTTCCACTATTCTCTTCAATGAGCTCTTTTGCAAGTGGTGTAATATTATCAGACAACATCTCTTTTAGGAAATCACCAGTATAGGTACCGGATTCTGCAACCTCTTCAGGTGTTCCCTCTGCAATAACACGTCCACCACCTTCTCCACCTTCAGGTCCTAGATCAATAATATGATCTGCTGTTTTAATGACATCCAAATTATGTTCGATTACAACGACACTATTTCCAGCATCTGTTAATCTTTCAAGAACTGAAAGCAATCTTTTGATATCTGCAAAGTGAAGACCTGTAGTAGGTTCATCCAGAATATATAGTGTTTTACCTGTGGAGGTTTTAGACAACTCTTTTGCAAGCTTTACCCTTTGTGCTTCACCACCGGATAATGTTGTTGCAGGCTGACCTAACTTAAGATAACCTAAACCCACATCCTCCAATGTTTGAAGTTTCTTATGGATTATTGGAATATTCTCAAAAAATTCAAGGGCCTCCTCCACAGTCATCTCAAGTACATCATAAATATTTTTACCCTTATATCTAATGTCCAAGGTCTCCTCATTGTATCTTCTACCATGACATACCTCACATGGCACATATACATCAGATAAAAATTGCATTTCTATCTGTATAATTCCGTCACCATGACATGCCTCACATCTTCCACCCTTAACATTAAAACTAAATCTTCCAGGTTTATATCCCCTTGCTTTAGCCTCAGGTGTTTT
The DNA here is from genome assembly GCF_000320505.1 of Methanobrevibacter boviskoreani JH1. Lineage (NCBI taxonomy): Archaea > Methanobacteriati > Methanobacteriota > Methanobacteria > Methanobacteriales > Methanobacteriaceae > Methanobrevibacter > Methanobrevibacter boviskoreani. The sequence continues at coordinate 32,570 of NZ_BAGX02000011.1, read as the reverse complement.
TGCGAACAATTCACGTATAGGAGTGAATAAACCTATATAAGTTGCAGGATTACTCCTTGGAGTTCTACCAATAGGATTCTGATCTATGATAATCAGTTTATCGATGTTCTCATAACCCTCAATGTCGTCATGGTCACCTGCAAACGCATATTTATGTTCCAATTTACCTTTAAGACCTTTGTAGAGAATCTCATTTACAAGACTACTCTTACCAGATCCGCTTACACCGGTTACACATGTAAATAAACCGAGGGGAATCTTGACATCTATGTTTTTCAGATTGTTTTCCCTTGCACCTCTAATTGTAATAAAGTCCCCATTACCCTCTCTTCTTTTACTTGGTATAGGTATGGTTTCCTTTCTTGATAGGTATCTGCCGGTTATTGACTCATCTGATGCGATTATGTCTGCGGGAGTACCTTCAGCTATTACACGTCCACCATGTTCACCGGCACCTGGTCCTATATCCACCACATAGTCAGCAGACAATATGGTTTCCTCATCATGTTCGACTACAACCAGGGTATTTCCAATATTACAAAGATGCTCGAGGGTATTTATGAGTTTACGGTTATCCCTTTGATGAAGACCGATACTTGGCTCATCCAATATATATAAAACACCTACAAGACCTGAGCCTATTTGGGTAGCCAGACGGATTCTCTGAGCTTCACCACCAGACAATGTACCTGATGAACGAGCCATACTGATATAATCAAGTCCAACGTCCACAAGGAATTTAAGTCTTTGCTTTATCTCCTTTAGAACTTCATTTGCAATATATTTTTCCCTTTTATTAAGTTTTAAATCCTTAAAGAATTCATATGAGTTTTTGATAGACATCTCACAGACTTCGGCAATATTTTTACCACCAACGGTAACTGCTAAAATCTCAGGACGTAACCTTCTACCATTACAAACATAACATTTACGATCACTCATAAATTTAGAGATATGCTTTCTATTCCAATTGGATTTTGTCTCGAAATATAATCTTTGAAGTCGAATGACCACTCCCTCGTATGGCCTGTTAACCATATATGAACGGTTTCTTCTTCTAAATGAAAATGGAATCTTTTCTTTAGAACCGAATAATATGATATTCCGGTATTTCTTATCTAAATCCTCAAATGGAGTGTCTAAAGAGAAACCATAGAAATCTGCCACTGCCTGTAACATCTGATTATAGTAATTGTCTTTCTTATTGGAGTTCTTCCAGGGAGCAATAGCCCCCTCATTTATTGAAAGACTTTTATCAGGCACAACCAAATCAGGATCGATTTCAAGTTTGGAACCTATTCCCTTACATTCAGGACATGCACCTTGTGGAGAGTTAAATGAAAACATACGGGGTGTTAACTCCTCGAAACTTAATCCACAGTCAACACATGCGAAATCTTCTGAATAGAGTTTCTCATAATTCTCCCCATCCTTTGTTTCAAATAATATTCTTACAGTACCCTCACCAAACTTTGTTGCCGTTTCAAGTGAATCTGTTAATCTTCTCTTAAAATCCACCGTGTTTCTTATTTTTAATCTGTCCACTACAATATCAATGGTATGTTTATAGTTTTTTCTAAGGCTTATATCCTCTTCAAGGTCTCTAATCTCGCCATCCACCCTGGCCCTTACAAATCCTTTCTCGCGGTATTCCTCAAAGACCTGCCTATGTTCACCTTTACGGTCCTTTATAATTGGAGCCAATACATGTATCTTAAGACCTTCGCCTTCCTCCATGATGTTTTCCGCAATCTGACCAACAGTCTGCTGTGATATTTCCCTACCACAATTAGGACAATGTGGAATTCCAATACGTGCATATAATAATCTTAAATAATCGTAGATTTCCGTAATGGTACCTACCGTACTTCTGGGATTTACCCTAGTGGTTTTCTGATCTATTGATATGGCTGGTGATAATCCCTCAATGTAATCCAATTCTGGTTTATCCATCTGACCCAAGAACTGTCTTGCATATGAGGATAAAGATTCCACATACCTACGTTGTCCTTCGGCATAGATAGTATCAAATGCAAGTGAGGACTTACCTGAACCACTTAAACCTGTAATTACAATAAACTCATCCCTAGGTAAATTTAAGTCTATATTTTGAAGATTGTGTTCTCTTGCACCCTTAATAACAATTTCTCTTTTATTTGACCTTCTAGCCATAATTTCACCTAATTCCTATTCTATTTGACCTTCTAGCCATAGCTCTTAATAAAAATAAATTAATAATTATAAAAATAATATTATCTTATATAGTTCGTATAATATAAAACTATTCTTTTTAATAAAAACATTTTCAATTTAATAAAGCTTTTAATAAAAAACAATATTAATTCAATAAACCCTTAAGTTCAACTATTTCATCCCTAAGTAATGCCGCCTTTTCAAAATCAAGATTGCTTGCAGCCTCTTCCATGTCTTTTTGTAAATCTCTGATAAGTAATCTTAAATCATCTTTAGGCATCTTTTTAATCTCAGAAAGGTTTTTATTCTTGGTGTCCTCTTTCTTCTCTTTTAATGTTCTTTCAGTTGAACGTGGAGTGATATCATATTTTTTATTATAGGCCATTTGTATATAACGCCTTTTATCCGTAATTTCTTTTGCATTTTTAACGGAATCTGTCATCTCATCGGCATACATAATTACCTGACCATTAACATTACGTGCAGCCCTTCCAATTGTCTGTATAAGAGAGGTTTCACTACGCAGGAAACCTTCTTTATCTGCATCCAGAATAGCCACAAGTGATACCTCAGGTAAATCTAGACCTTCCCTTAAAAGGTTTACACCAACAAGAACGTCAAAGGCACCACGTCTTAAATCATCGATGATGTCAATACGTTCCAAGGTATCGATTTCGGAATGTAAATAATGAACCTTAACACCTATTTTTGCGAAATAATCCGTCAAATCCTCTGCCATTCGCTTAGTTAAAGTGGTGACCAATACACGTTCATCACGTTTAGCACGTTTTTGAACCTCACCAAGTAAATCCTCTACCTGGCCTTTAACGGGACGAATGATTACCTCAGGATCCACTAGACCTGTAGGCCTGATGATTTGCTCCACAACATTATTGCTTCTTGATAGTTCATATTGACCAGGTGTTGCGGAAATATATATTACCTGGTTTACAGATTTTTCAAACTCATCAAACTTTAACGGTCTATTCTCCTTTGCAGATGGAAGTCTGAAACCATAGTCAACCAATGTTTGTTTACGTGCCCTATCCCCATTATACATTCCCCTAATCTGTGGAATGGTAACATGTGACTCATCAATAATTGTTAGATAGTCACTCGGGAAATATTTAAGAAGTGAATATGGCATATCACCCCAGTTACGGCCAGACAAATGCATGGAATAATTTTCAATACCTGGACAATAACCCATCTCCTGAAGCATTTCCATGTCAAATTTGGTTCTTTGCTCCAATCTTTGAGCTTCCACATATTTACCAAGGGCATTCAACTCTTTAAGACGTTCATCCAATTCATCACTTATATCTTTAAGTGCCTGTTCCATTCTATCCTGACCAACAATAAAATGCTTTGCGGGAAAGATCATGTAACGTTCCAAAGATTCCTTCTTCTTTCTAGTTACAGGATCGATTAAGGAAATCTCATCGATTTCATCACCAAACAATTCAATTCTCAATGGAGAAGTACCGTCTACAGGATTTAACTCTATAACATCACCACGGACTCTGAATTGGCCCCTTTCAAATGCAATGTCATTACGTTCATATTGAAGGTAGATCAGACGTGAAAGTATAAATGACCTGTCATATTGGTCCCCAACCTCTATTGGAAAGGCAAATTCCCCATAGTCCTCAGGTGAACCAATACCATATATACAACTAACACTGCTTACAACGATTACATCATCTCGGGATAACAGTGATTGGGTTGCGGAATGTCTTAGGATATCGATATCCTCATTAATTGATGCCTCCTTATCAATAAAGGTATCGCTTCTTGGAACATAGGCCTCCGGCTGATAATAATCATAATAACTTACAAAATATTCCACAGCATTCTCTGGAAAGAATCCCTTAAATTCCTCATATAACTGTGCCGCAAGTGTTTTGTTGTGTGAGATAACAAGTGTCGGTTTCTGAACCTTTTCAATAACATTTGCCATCGTAAAAGTTTTACCAGAACCAGTTACTCCAAGCAATGTTTGTTCATGATATCCCTTATTTACCCCATCAACTAGTGAATTAATAGCCTTAGGCTGGTCCCCCAATGGTTTAAACGGTGAATGTAATTTAAATTCTTTCATAATATCATTTGTAAAAAATAATTCGTTTTTAAATTTAATTATTGAAATTTAGATTAAATTAATATAATATATATAATTATTATATATAAACTAATTAACCTAGCTTATGAAAATAAATAAATATTCATATATATTTTTAAAAATTCTTTTAATTTATCTCTTAATTTTTTTCAAGAAAAATATAATATTTTTCTATTTAATTAAACAAAAATCAATTTTACCCTTATTTATTTAACAAATATCTATTTTTCTTATTAAATAGCTTTTTAAATCATTTTAGTAATATATTTATACAATAAATATAATACTCATATTATAAAGTTCATTTTATATTTGTTAAAGTTTACTTTAATTTTTTTTTGAAATTTTTATCCAAATATGAAATTTACTTTATATTAATTAAAGTATATTTGATAAAATATCAATTATATTTTAATAGATGAATAGGTGATAATTTGAGATTAAATAGGAAACTTATATTTTGCACCATACTCTTATTACTAGCAATAATTAGTTTTAATACAGTTAGTGCAGCTAATATAAATCAGACAAATGATTTTAATGATAATACTTCAGTTATTATCCAAGAAAATCATTACAATAATCTAAATAATGAGAAAAATCAGGACAATATTTTAACTAATCCATCTAATAATGTTATTTATGTAAATAATTCATATACCGGAGACACTGAAGATGGTAGTGAAAATAATCCTTATAGATCTATTAGTGATGCAGTAAATAAATCTTCCAATGGGGGAACCATTTATATTGCTAATGGAAATTATAATATAAATTCAAAAATTTCAATACCTGAAAATAGAAACCTCTCAATTATTGGTCAGAGTAAAGATAATGTTTTAATTACATCATCAGCAATTAATCCCATTTTTGAATTAATTGAAGAAAATTCAACATTGTATTTTTTTAATTTGACATTTTCAAATATATCCTCTGGAAATTATGCAGTTTTAAAAATTGGAGGAAATAGTCCTGTAACTATAGAAGATTGTATTTTTAAAGATTATGAAAGTAAATATGGGGCAATACATCTATATACAAACTCTGAAGCGACTGTAAATAATTGTAGTTTTATTAATGGCAAATGTTCTAAGACTGGAGGAGTAGGTAGCATATATTTATCTGGAAAAGGTAAATACAATGTTTATAATTCTAATTTTGAAAACATAAGCTATTTACCATCCTCTGGTTATATGTATGGATTAATCTATAATTATCAAAGTCAAGGAAATTGTTCCATTATAAACTCAAGTTTCTTAAATACTAAAGGAGCAGCATATTCTATTTTCTATAACAAAGGAGAAATGCATATTTTAAATTCAATAATTAACAATAACACTGTTGAGAAATCATCTACTGGATACCAAGGAGATTGTATATTCTTTAACAAAGGTGATTTATACATTCAAAAATCAACAATTACAAACAATTCTGCAGAAAAATACATATTTAACCAAGAGGGATCATTTAATTTTATAATAAATAATAACACTATTTATGATAATACTTATGGTACATCAGAGATAAATGGTCAGGAATTTGGTACTCTCATATATGAAAATAATACAAATATTAGTAATAGTTCTAGTGAAATTCCTCCTGGAAATTATATAATTACAAATAGTACATTTTTCAATTTCTTTGATTCATATGGAAATTTATTAAGTAATATTACAGAAGGCTCTAATTTAACATTCTATGGAGACTTCAATAATCTTCCAGGAATTAGTTCTATTACTTTAACAAATAATTTAAATATTTATGGTGAAAATGCTTCATTAAAAAATATAATAGTACAATTATTAGGAGACAATATTCTTTTTAATAATTTTACAATGTTAATAAGCGCAGATAGTAAATTGGATAATGCTATTATTACATCAGGCAATAATATTAAAATCTTAAACAATACAATTAATCTTACAGCATCCGGTGATTCTGTAGATTCAAATACAATATTATCAGATTCATGTAATAATTTAACAATTGAAAATAATAAAATATATTTCTATGGTAATGAAACAGACAATAAACAATTTAAAGATATTTCTATAGATATTGAAAAAAGTAAAAATATAAAACTTAACAATAATACATTATATGCTTATTTACCTTCTTGTGCAGTAGAATATGATTCCTATTACAATGCAAAAATAAAGTCTGGAAATGTTTTTATTGATAATTCCAGTAATTTAACAATTAATTACAATAATATTACAACATTATTTAATGATGAAGCAAATGATTCTTATGATACAATTTACGGAGTATATATTTCTAAAACACCAAATGTTACGGTAAATTCAAATAGAATAATCTCTAAAGGTAATAATTATATTTATGGGTTATCTTTAATTGGTGCTATGGATTATACCACATATAAATATATTACAATTACATTTAATGTAAGTAATAATTATATTGAATCTATAACTGATAAATATGGTTCTTGGGGTACTCAAACTCAAGTATCTGATGGTAGTTTTACAAATAATACCATAATAACAAAAGCCAATAATATTAGTTATGGTATGTATTCAGAAGGATCTATGGGTCCTACATATGTCCAAACTTATAATAACACAATAAACTCAACAGCTAACTCAGTATGGGGAATAAGCGCTTCAGGAAGAACAGAATCTATTAAAGAAAATAATGTTACTACAAATGGTAATTATACAATTGGTATTTTCTTAGGTTTATTTGGAAGTAATTCCTTAGCTACCGTTAGAAATAATAATATTAAATCAAATGGTAAAAATCTAGGTAATTCAACTGGAGGACATAATGAAACAAGCGGCATATATGTTTATAGAGGTAAATCATATATTCAACTTAACAATATTTCAACAAGTGGAGAATATAGTATAAATTTAGGCCAAAACAATAATCAAACTGTAACAGATAATTATTTAATATCAAATTCAAGTAAAGGAGATTCTAGTGTATATACTAATAAATCTAATAATTTAATAAAAGATAATTATCCTGCTTATGAAGGAATCGTATATGTTTCTGTAGATGGAAATGATACTAATGAAGGTTCTAAAGATGCTCCTCTTGCAACAATTAAAAAAGCTTTAGAAATTGCATTAAATAAATATGGTTCACACCATATAATTATTAACTCTGGAGTTTATAATGAATCATCATTATCAATTGATGATGATTTAATTATGGAAGGATTTGGAATTAATAGAACTATTATTGATGGTCAAAATAAAAGTGTAATCATTCAATCTTATGGAAATTTAAGTTTAATTAATTTAAGCTTAATTAATGGTAATAATAATTATCAATCTGGTGGAGCAATACAAAACAATCTTGGAAATTTAAGTTTAAATTATGTTAAAATAAATAACTCTCAAACATTTTACAATGGTGGAGCTATTTATAACTCAGGTAATTTAATTATTAATAATACTGAAATTACTAATAATATAGCAGGAGGTTCTGGTGGAGGAATCTACAATGGAATTAATAGTGAAGTTGAAGGAACTTTTAACTTTATAATTGAAAATTCAAATATATCTAATAATACTGCTAATTCTAATGAATTTGGTGGTGGAGCTATTTACATGCAATTAATAAATGGAGTTAAAAAAATAAACAACACTACCTTTAATAACAATAAAGGATATTATGGTGGAGCTATTTTTGTTCAAAGATCATCTGGTAATTTTAATATAAATAATACCCAATTTATCAATAATTCCATAAACTCTAGTGAAGACAAATATGGTGGAGGAGCTATATGCTTAATAGGAGATTCATATACAAAAATTGGAAATCTTATAATTACAAAATCAATATTAATTAACAATAGTGCAAAATGTTCTGCTGGGGGAATATTTGATCGTAATATTGATTTGAATATTTCTAACTCTATAATATTATATAATTATGATAAAAATAATCAAACAATTGTTAAATCTACTACTAGCTTTGGTCCTTCATTCAAAATTAATTTGGATAATAATTGGTGGGGTAATACAAAAGACAATGTAGATTTTAATTCAATGTTAGTAAATAATACCAATAATCCTAATTATTGGTTAATACTAAATTTAACATCTGAAAAATCAGATTTAATTCTTGGCAATAAATCAAATATTAAATTAGATTTGATTAAAAACCAAAATGGAGAAACTATAGATATTACTAAATTACCCGAAAATATACCTGTAAACTTTGAAGCTATAAATGGTTACTTAAATCACTATAATGGCACATTAATTAATGGTATTGAAAATATAACTTATACAGCAAATAAAGAAGGTAATGGAATTATAACAGCAGATATTTACAATATTAGAACTAGTATTAATATTAATAATACAATTGATAATACAATCTATTATAATTTGGATACTAATCTTGTAAAATATTATAGAAATAGTTCTAATTTAATTGTTAACTTAAAATATAGTAATGGTACAGCAGTTTCTAATTATACAATATCAATTCAAGTATGTGGTAAATTATATAATAAAACAACAAATGATTTAGGTATTGCAGAATTAGCAATAAATCTTAATCCAGGTAAATACAATGGAATAGTTTATATTAATGATAATCTTAATCAAACAATTCCCATAAATATTACTGTTTTAGTTAATAATGTTAGTATTGAAGGTTCAAATCTTGTTAAATATTATGGAAATGGATCTAATTTAAGAATACGTTTAGTTGACTTAAATGGTGTTGGTATTTCAAATGTAAAAGTTAAATACATAATACAAGGTAAAACCTATTATAGAACCACTGATTCCATGGGTTATGCTACCTTAACTATTAATCTATATTCTGGAAAATACAGTAGCACAATTGTAGTGGATAATCCTGGTTATAATTCAAATAAATTATCAGTAAATGTTACTGTACTTAAAATCCCCGGAACTTTAAAAATAGTTAATACAAATATTAGGAAAGGTACTTATCTTAAAGTTAGACTTTTAGATAAAAACAATAAACCTATTAAAGCAACTCAGGTTAAAGTTACAGTATGTGGTAAGACATATATTAAAACTACAGATGCTAACGGTTATGCATACTTAAAGATTAACCTTAATCCTAAAAAATATGATGTTAAAGTAAGTATTAAGGATACACGTAACTATGATGTAAAATCTGCAAGCGCTAAAATCACAGTTCATAAATAGATTTCTAAAAAAATTAAAAATTTACATCTGGGGAGTAAATCCCCATATTTATTCTTTTTTAAAATAGATCAAGTTTTAGAAGCTCATGAAATTTACGATTACTTCCCAAAAAAATTCCATCAAAAAATACATCAATTCAGCAAACAGCATTTTAAAATACTCTGAAAACTACAAAAATAAGAAAAAAGATTTTATTGTAGATACAACACCAATAGAATTAGATTTCAAAAGACAAAGTAAAAAAAACTTACAAAAAAGATTTAAAATAAAGTTATTCCTCTCCTAAAGACCATTATAATGGATTTAAAGCTACATTTATACTTGATTACTTCTTTAACTACTGTTACAATATCATTACATTCTGGTGTCCCGAATGATACAAAACTTTTTAAAAAATTTTAAAATAACTACATAAATGAAGACCAATAAGAAAAAGATACATCTTAATATTTAATAAAGGTTATTACAGCTTTAAAAACTACCAATTAATAATTAACAATTATAAAATAGTTCCTTTCATTTTCACAAAAGAAAAATTAACGACAAAATAAGTTACTCACTAGACGTCTTTAACAATAATAAAAAGATACAAAAGTCCAAATTCAAAAAATTAAAAGAGAATTACTAAATAAACTTGTCAACTGTGAGAAATATAAACCAATATGAGGAAAAAATAGAAGATTATTTTAAAGTACTAAATTTCAGACCCCTAAATATTTGTATTATTTTACTTTTAAATTCCAATAATTAAAAAAAAAGTTTAAAGATAAATTTATATTATAAAACCTATCAAAACTATTATTAGTTTTCATAAACACAGTAAACGTTTATAAATAGAAAAAATAAATAGTTTTCTATAAAAATCTTTTTTTAATGGTTAATATGATTAGTTATGAGGAATTTGAACAGATTGTAGTTAAGATACTTGAAAGGGACATAGCATCAAATCAAGATCAAAAATCTGCCATTCAAGCTGATTTAAATCAATCTCTTTTTATAGTAGCAGGTCCAGGTTCTGGTAAAACAACTGTGATTGTACTTAAAATATTAAAATACCTATTTGTAGATGATGTTGAACCTGAGGAGATTGTTGCCACAACATTCACACGAAAAGCTGCAGATGAATTAACCAGTAGAATATTAGATTGGGGATATAAAATCAAGGATTACCTTTTAAATGAAGGTATGAATAAAGGTTATGAGTTTGAAAAAATTCAAAAAATAGCCCATATTGATTTTAACCAAATATTGACCGGTACCGTAGATAGTGTTGCACAGGATTTACTTAGAGTCAACCGTCAGCCAGGTACTAATTTACCTAATGTCATTGAATCCTTCGTTACAGAATCTGCTATGACCAATGTAGGTCTCTATAGAAATGATCGTTATCTTAACGAAGACCTTCAAAAATATCTTGGAGAGCTTAAAGGTAGAGACAAAATCAAAAATCCATCCATGATGAGTCAAATGATTTTATCCATTAAAAATAAGATGTACTATGATGTTGTTGATATGGACGAGATAAGACAAACATCAACAGATCCAGGGCAAATTCAGGTTTTGGATGCTATCGATGAGTATGAAAAAGAACTTAGAGGACGAAACAGTATTGATTTTCCGATGCTGGAGGATTTATTCCTTGAAAAACTTGAAAATGAAGAATTTGAAGACTTCTTATCCAAAGTTAAAATAGTGCTTGTAGATGAATACCAGGACACAAACCTCCTACAAGAGAAGATTTACTTTAAGATAGCCGAATTTGCAATTAGAAATGGTGGAAATATAACGGTTGTAGGTGATGATGACCAATCATTGTACCGTTTTAGGGGAGCGACTGTAGACTTATTTACCAATTTCCCGAAACGTGCATCAGAATCATTAGGCATTTACGTGAATGTAATTAATCTTAAGGAGAATTACAGATCCACTGAGAATATTATCAATCTATGTAACCATTTTGCGGAACTAGATGAAAAATATCAGAATGCGCGTGTAAGTCATAAGCCACCAATCGTATGTCCTGAGAATAATAAGGGAAAAAACATACCGATTATTGGTCTTTTCAGAAACACTCAGGAAATCCTTGCAAGGGACTTGTCAAATCTTATAAGTGAACTTATCAATAAGGGAACTGTAAGAAGGAAGGTCCAGAATATTGTGGATACCAAATCCTTTGAAAAATTGAATAACAGTAATAACTTAGCCTTGAAATCCAAAGATAAAGAAGACAAGTACATCGAGATTAGTTTAGACAGTGAGGACGGTTCTGCATCAGATATTGCGTTTTTGACATACTCAACAAAGGAAACATCAAGGGGCCATAATTACAAGTTCCCATACTACCTTAGAAAAACTCTTGAAAAACGTAATGTGGAAGTTTTTAATCCACGTGGTCAGGATATTCAGGATATTCAGGCTGTACAAATATTCTGTGGACTTATGCTAGAATGTATTGACCCCGACATGAAGATTCAAAAAATGGATAAAAACATTCCAAAATCATCATTTAGAATTATGAGACGTTGGAGAGAAAACGCACGTAAATTCATGGATAAGGATCCGGAGCCTGTAAGTCCCATTACCCTCAAGGAATTTGTAGAATTATGGCAACTTAGAAAACCATATAAGATGGACAAATGGCCTTCCAGTGTAAGATTAATGGATCTTGCATACAAGCTATTAACATGGATCGATTACCTTCAGGAAGATGTTGAAGGGATTGTTTATCTTGAGGCTATTACCCAGACCATTAACCAGACAGGATTCTTCAATGAATATGGTTCTGAGATATACTTTGATACAGAGTCAAAAGAAATTAAATCAATCAATGAATTATATTGGAATGTATTCATACCAATTGCATCCGGCGGGGTAAGTATTGAAGAGGAATTACTTGAAACCCTACCAGACAATAGACTTAATATAATGTCCATACATCAATCCAAGGGTCTGGAATTTCCTCTCGTAATAGTTGATGTAGGTTCTGAATTTGACAAGGACCTTGCAAACACAAGCTTTTTAAGATTTCCCAAAAAAGGCGGACAAGACCAGGAGCTCGAGGATAGAATTCGTAAATATAGTAAAGATATGAAAATAGTTAAAAGGGACCAGGTTGACCGTTCCTTTGATGATCTGACAAGACGTTATTTTGTTGCATTCTCAAGGGCCCAGGATGTTTTAATACTTGTTGGTCTAACTTCCAATATATATGGATATGACACCAAAGACAAACATAGAAATATTCCAAACATCGCATTAGGTTGGAATAGGGATGAAGAATTCATAGGTTTTAATGAAATGTATATGATTTAATTAATGTCAATTTCAGATTATATTAATTAATTCTAATATTCATTTCATCTATTTTTAATAATTTATCTGGATAAAATTGTTTTAAACTCAGATAATAGAAAACTGATTTTATAGTTGTAATCCTATAGAAATATATAATCCATCTCTTCAAGGTCATTAATCTGTTTACACAATAGTAGTCCTTAAAAGAGATTAAAATAGTAAAGATTACAAAAAATATGCATACTTAATTAAGTCTATTTTAAAGTACAATATCTGGGTTGAAGAAATTTCCGATGAGGATGGTTTCCATACTATTAAGTCTATTTTAAAGTAATTAATGTAAAATGTTTTAATTTACAATTGTTAATTGTTTAATTATATATCCTTTTCTACTTATTTTTTCAAGCATGATTTTCAATTTTTTTATCGATTTTTATATGATTTTATCTGAATTTTATATATTCGATTAAATTAGAGTTATGATAAAACAAACATTTAATAGTGTTTAAATATCTTTATCATACAATAAGACATTTCTATTTTTATAAATCAGAGCTCAATCTTATCTTATTTTGATATGATACAAGTCTTATATATCTATTTAAGTTTTAAAACCATGTATCCCCCGAATTTTAACTGAGATAAATCTTAGATTTTTATATTAATTTTATCCTATTTTAATCTTATTTTAGTTATTTTAAATAGTATTGCACTGTTTTTGATTAATACAGACAGATTTGTGCTCTATTTCTTAATCATAACCTTTATATACAATTTTCTACTTAGATTTATATATGAAATTATTTCTATTAATCCATGAGTTTTAAAAATTATAAGTTAAGGAATAATTTTCTACTCTTTATGATTACTGACGTTTTTTTTAAATTTTATTTCAATAGTTTTAAAATGATTTTAATTATAAGGATTCATAGATTATTAAACTTTTAATTATATGATTTTTAAAAGTCAAAGTTATTTGGATATAATTTTAAAATTTGAATAGGAGGCGAAAAATGTCGAAGAAATTTAGATATTTTAGCTTAATTCTAGTTCTCATTATCTTTTTATGTGTTGGTGCAGTTTCTGCTACTGATTTGGATAATGGAACTACGGTTAGCATGTCAAATTCTTCGGTTCAAGATTCAGTTCAAAATGTTTATGATAATGAAAGTACAAATTCAATAGGTTTAAGTACGTCTGCTATTGGAAGTGCAAACAACTTATCTGCAACTGTTTCAGATGATTATAATAATATTGGGGATGCTCCTAACGGGAATGTTTCCAGTACAGTAAGTACATCCGTTACTAACAGCACATTAGAAAATAGTTCTACACCCAATAATATTAGTGTAAATAATTCCACATCAAATAATATCGGCAGGAATAATTCTTCTAATGAAGTTAAGAATACTACAATTTCAGCAAAAAATAATACTGGTGTAGGTAATTCTTCCCTTGTAAAACCTAAAGCTGCAGGTTCTGCAAACTCTAATACTTTTAGTATTAGTCAAATTATTAGTGCTGCTAAATATGTTAAAAATTACTATGCTTCATATGGTAAATTACCAAGTACCGTCACTATTGGTTCAGTGAAAGTTAGCTTAGCTCAATTCTTATATTATGAATCTAAAGCTATATCTCAACTTAACTCTGGCAATAAGGCAAATATTAAAATTATTGGATCTATGGATGAGCCTTCCAGTCCAAATAGTGGTGATTCCGTAAGTGGTAAATTAACTAAATCTGCCTATGTTGATTCAGCTACCAGGACCTACAAATTCATATTAAATTATTTACAAGGTCCTAATTATTCAACAACCACTCTTAAAAGAGTATCTTATAATAGATTAATTGAAGCATTTAGTGTTGCTCTTGATTATTATGGATCTAACAATAAGTTACCTGATTATTTAACCCTTAAATATGGTTCTAAAACCACTGCAGGTGCAAATTCTGTTAGTTCTGTAAGTATTAATCAAATCATTGCTGCATCTAAAGTTGTTAAAGAATATTATGCAGCTAACGGTAAACTTCCAAGTACCGTGATGATAGGTTCTGTAAAATGTACTTTATCTCAGTTCTTATACTATGAGTCTAAAGCTATTTCACAGTTAAATTCAGGTAATAAAGCAAATATCCCTATTGTTAAATCTTTAAATGAACCTTCCAGCCCTAATATGGGAGATGTTAATAGTGGTAATCTAGCTAAATCCGGATATGTTGATTCAGCTACCAGGACCTACAAATTCATATTAAATTATAATCAAGGTCCTAATTATTCAACTACAACTCTTGGAAGGGTTTCATATAATAATTTAATTAGGGCTTTCGCCGATGTACTTGTATCTTATGGTAATAATAAACGTTTACCTTCTAGTGTAGCAATTAATAATAAAGATGTTACAGGTTTTTATAATACTACAATTATTGGTAAAAATGTTACCATAATTGGTGGTACCGGAACTTATTATACAGTTGTATTAAAAGATAAAAATGGTAAAGTTCTTGCAAATAAAAAAGTTAGATTCACCATAGTTGGTGTAAACTATGATGTTGTAACTGATTCAAATGGAATTGCAAAACTCCAAATAAATTTAAGGGGAGGTAATAGCTATAAAATAAGCTATTTATTTGCTGGTGATAAAAACTATAATAGTTCTAATGGATCTGCAGTAATTAAAGTTACTAAAACAAATCCTAACATATCCGCTTCCAATGTAACTGTGTATTATAAGGATGGTTCCAAATTCGTTATTGTACTGAAAGATTTCAAAGGTAATGCTTTGGCTAAAAAAGAGGTTTACCTTAAAATTGGTAACTCTGTTTATAAATTAGTTACAGACAGTAAAGGTAAAGCACAATATGTGATTAATTTAAATCCTGGAACTTATACTGTGACTTATAGTTTCAACGGTGATTCCTATCGTTATAGTGCTAATTCAACTGGAAAAATTGTAGTTAAAAAATTATCTTATGTCATAAAAGCAAATGACCTTACAACTACCAGTAAAACTGGATATTATAATTTTAGCGTATATGATAATCTTGGTAAAAAAATCGTAAATCAATATGTTAATGTTACCATTGCAGGAAAACTTTATACAGTTAAAACTGACTCCAATGGAAATGTTAAAATTGCATACAATTTAAGCAAGGGAACATATACCGCTAAAATAAGTATAGTTGGAAATAATATTTATAACAGCAATTCAGCTAGTAAAAAGATTACTATTAATAATCAGCCAGCTACATATTTAACTATTAATCAGATTGTAAATGCTGCTAAAGTAGTTAAAAAATATTATGCAGATCATGGTTCTCTTCCATCAACAGTTACTATTGGTTCAACTAAAGTCACTATAGCTCAATACTTATATTATGCATCTAGAGCTATTGCACAAATTAACGCAAATAATATGGCTAATATACCTATTATTGCTTCAGTTGATCCAGCAAGTAACCCGAATATGGGAGATACAATCAATGGTAATTTAAACAAAACAGGCTATGTTGACTCTGCAACTAGGACCTACAAATTCATATTAAATTATATGCAGGCTCCTAACTATTCAACAACCGCACTTAATAGAGTATCATTCAATACCCTTACTGAGGCATTTAGTGTTGCTCTTGATTATTATCTTTCAAATAAAAAATTACCGGATTATCTTACTATAACATCAGGTAAAGAAACTACTGCCCATAGTAATTCTGTAACAACCAAATATGTAACAATTAATCAGATTATTAGTGCTGCTAAAGTAGTTAAAGAATATTATGCGAAAAATAAAAAGTTACCAAAAAGTGTAACTGTCGGTTCATATAAATGTACCCTAGCTCAATTCTTATACTATGAATCTAGAGCTATTGCACAAATTAACGCTAATAATATGGGTAATATACCTATTATCGGTTCATTAGATGAACCATCAAGCCCAAATATGGGAGATACAATCAATGGTAATTTAAACAAAGCAGGCTATGTTGACTCTGCAAGTAGGACCTACAAATTCATATTAAATTATAAACAAGGCCCTAACTATTCAACAACAACTGTTGGAAAAGTTTCATACAATGCTTTAATCGAGGCATTCAGCAGAGTCCTCGCATATTATGGTGAGAATAAGCAACTTCCAAGCTATACTGCCATCGATACAACAAGTGGTAAAGACACATCATCCATTACTGCTCTTGCAAAAAGTTTAACTTCTGGTCTTAGTTCAGACTATGATAAAGCTGTTGCTATGTTTAATTGGGTAAGAGATAATGTCTTATATGACTATTATTATAATTCCCAGCAAGGTGCAGCATTAACTTTAACTAAAAAAAGTGGTAACTGTTGTGATCAATCTAACCTTTATGTTGCTATGTGTCGTGCTGTAGGAATAACTGTACGTTATGTTCACGGTTACTGTCACTTTACAGATGGCTGGTATGGTCATGTTTGGACTGAAGTATATGTAAACGGTAAATGGTATTCTGCAGATTGTATTTCAAAAAGAAATACATTCGGTTCCATTAATAATTGGAACACCGCTACTGCAACAATATATAATAGATATACTAATTTACCATTCTAATTTAAATATATGATGATAAGGATAGTCCTTATCTACCAATTATTAAAATAGTTTAGAAGTTTTTTACTTCTAAATTATTTCTTAATTTAATTTTTTCTTATTTTTCATTGTTTCTAGTTTATTTCTATTTTTTAACTTTGTTTATTATTATCTGCTGACTTTTAGTTTTTTTTAGATATTGATAATTTCCTCTTACTAACTTAACTATAAAGAAACTTTATTTATCTAAATAACATAATGTCTCATCCTGTTCTAGATCATAATAGAACTTAAGGTTCTTATTATCAAATTCATATACATGAATCATTTCGTAAATATCCTCATCTAGTTCATCATCAATTTTATTTAACTGATTTGGATAATCCTTAAATAAATCCCTATTGAATTCCAATCTATTCTCATCCTCAAACAATGCACCATAATAGATATCTGTTTCCACAAGATCCTGAAACATATGACTTCCAAGGGACAATTCTGGTTCATATCCTGCCTGACTGTAGGATTCTTCCAGAATTACGGAGAAATTACTAATATCTGCAAACACTGCAGGAATTCCAAGTTCAGGTGATGATGTACCTAATCTTCCAGGAACTATCAACATTGAATTTCTATTGTTTTTTCTACAATACTTATTGATTTTACCGATGACATTTCTTATTTTTGGCTTTTCACTATATGGATAATGATAATAGTAGTATGGATGAACATATACCAATGTATCAATATTCTCTTTTCTAGATCTTCCCATTGAGGAATCTTTAATATGGAAATATATATTATCGGTAACTTCAGGAATCTCGATCTTCTCATCACTTTTAGAGACCTGCAATGGTCTGCATTGAAGTAAATTTACTACAAATGAATGGTTTTCACCTACGTTTACCGTGTATTCAATATCTACTGGATAGTCATATGCTTTCTGTAAAGTGGATAACACCTCCTTCATGAGATTTATAAATTTACTGTTATTTACAAGTCCGTTACAGTTTACAAATACAATTTCCCTATGTTGTCCCCTATCGGAATATAGTCTCTCTGCTTCGGTATCATGTTCCACCAATGCTTGTTTGGCATATCTTGGAACTATTTTCAAACCGTCCTCAACATCCAATTCGTCAATCTGAATCTTTTTAAGATTTAGCAAATCAAGGTAATGTTGTGAAAATTCATGTCTTTTGGCTACATTCGGCTGTGTTTGTGCCCTTGGACGGTTTACATTAACAATTCTCGGATAATCCTTCTGGGTCCTATCTACTGCCTTTGTACCTAAACCCATTACAAGTCTTAACATTCCATTATTAGCACTTCTTTCCTCAAGAGGCAAATATGGACTATAGGAGAAACCCACACCTGCGGCTGTTGGGAAGAAATAATCTCCATAATAGGAACCTGAAACCCTCTGAACCAAAAGAGCCATCTGTTCATCCTTATCATCAAGATGTTTTAATTTCCTATATTCCAATGCGGATATATTCATGGTACTTGCATATACCCTTTTTACAGCGTTTTCAAACTCTTCCAATCTTTGTTCAATTGGACCACGGTTTACACAGAATATTGACTCATATTTTCCTGCAAATGCATTACCATATCCGTCTTCAAGAAAACTACTGGATCTGACTATGATAGGACTTTGACCAAAATAATCTAAGATTCTCTTAAACTTCTCTTTAATGTCATCTGTAAATTCACCATTTTTTAAACCTTCCTCAAGTTCCCGGCCTGCAGAATAATATCCTTCTTTGGTTCTTTGCTGAACCCTAATATCCCATAAATCATTAGATACAATATATGTGTAGAATAGGTCGGAGCCGATATAAAAAGAATCGTCTGGTTCAAATCCCCGATAAATCTCAGGTTTATCATGTTCAATGATTTTACGTGCAAGAAGCATACCACATGCTTTACCACCAATCATTCCACTTCCAACAACCCTATCATATACAGAAAAATAATCTTCGGCCGTAAAATATTCCCTAACCTTTACTGCCATATCTTCCTGTTTAGTCATTAACATATTACACATCTGGTCACATTTATCCCGAATATCCTTTCCACTTTCATATTCTATCATGGTTTTTTCAAAGAATCGTTCCCAACTATCGGTGTTCTGTTCATTATGATAAGCAGAGGCATCATTTATAACCCCATAAAACTCACTAACCTCAAGTCCATCAGTCAATGCCTTAAGTTTTCCTGTTTTCGGTTCATATTTATGACCTAAAAACATGTTTTGAGAATATCTGTTCCAAACCTTTAATGGATGGATAAAAAGATAATCATTCTTTGAATAAATGTCTAAGAACAATTGGGTTGTTTCACTTATTTTAGCTATTGCGTCAAATGAGTGTTTACCACGTATAATGGGAAAATATGCCACTGTATCAAGTGTAAATAAATAGGGACATGTTACCTTAAAGAAGTTTCCCATCATTAAATCAGTAGACCATGCAGACTGTAATTCCGATAGGGAATCAAAAACAAAGTATGCTCCCTTACCTTCCTTTTCAATAATTTTATGTACCTCAAGGGTAAATGATTCAAAAAGATTATCCGGATTTACCTCATATATCTTAACACCCTCTTTGTAAATCATTGAAAATTCAGTATCCGGATTCTCCCTTTCCTTATTTAAATTCTTATAGTCCTCTTCACTTAAGTTAATTAAAGGTTTATTCTGACCAAAATGAATATAGATTATATTCTTATTATCTTTAACGGCCTCCCTAACAAAAGGTTCTACAAAATATGAGAATTCTTTTAAATTAGAAACCTGCCAAACCACATTATCCCCTAAACGAATATTATCCAATGTTTTATCAAGGGGAGGTATACCTGACTTTATTCTTTCAAATGATGACATTTTTAACAAATCCTTAATTTTATTAAATAATTATTTTATATTAAGTATATTTTATTAAAAAAAATTTTCTAATATATTTTTAAAATTAGGAATTATTAAAAAAAACCTAAAAAAAATATTCAAACATAATAAATATTAAGATTTAAAAAAAGTATTAAAATTGAATTTAGAATTAATTCCTTAAAAATCAATATATTTAAATATTATCCACCTATAATTAATATCAATAATTAAAAATAGATTAACGAGTGAAAAAATGCATTTAAAATCAAGGTCAAAACCGTATATTATTCCAGAATATAGTTTAACTGGAGATCTTTTATCATTTTTAACATGTAATCTTCAATATAGATATCAGAACAAAGGAACATTGCCACCTTCAATGCCTATCCAATTATGGTTTGGAGAGTTTATTCATGGTGTTATGGAAGAGGCATATCTTAAATGGGAAGAGGAGAAATTGGAATTCCCATGGCAATGGGATAAGGATATCAGACCTATTGAGGAAATGATAGATCAAAGATTACGTTCAAGGGGATTATTCCCACCATCAAAACAATATTGTCCTGAACACTTTCCCGAAGAAAAAATAGGAGTTTATGAATTTGGAGATAACCCCTATGCAAGAATAGCAAGTGCAAGGGCGGAAAGGTCCATAAACGTTTGGGGACCTTATCTTTTTCCTTTAATAGATTCCTCAGAAATACGACTTAAAGGTATTCGTGATATGCCCAATTATGATAAGAAACATAGCCGTTCAAACCATTACAGTGTCAATGGTGTAATTGATGTTTTAAGTTCATTTAAAATCAATAACTCCACCCAAAGAACAATTGATTCCTATCAAAATACCATTGTTCAATATTTACAAAATGATAAAAGTTTTAGAGAAACTTTAAAAAACAAGATAGATAATGAATATGAGGTAATCATTGACTATAAGGGTATGAGAAGGCCATCAACAGATAGTGAAACATATAAACAACATGAATGGCAAATTTTAACATATTCCTGGTTAAGAGAACAACAAAAAGATGCGAAACCCATAGCTGCGGGAATTGTATTCTATTTAAATGAACTAGTTCCTTCCATTATAGATTTAAAATTGATTAAGGAAGATATTGTAAATGGAAAAACAGATGTGAAGATTTCTAAAAAGGATAAAGAATCCCTATTGGAATGGGACGGTAATGAAAATTATTATCCTACATTATCTGATAAATTTAGGTTAGATAGATCCATTAGAATCATACCTATTAGAAAAGATAAAATTGAAAGTTCCCTTAAAGAATTTGATTCTGTAGTAAATCAGATTGAATCCTCACTAATTAAAGAACAAGAAGGTATAAAAATAGGGGATGCTTGGAAAGCTGAAGCAGAACAAAGAACATGTGACGCATGCGATTTTAAAACTATCTGTCAAAAAAATAAAGGAAATATTGAGAACTTTACAGTACCTTAATAATATTACTTTATTTTATCATTTTCCACCAAAAATTAATTGATTTCCTATTTGATTAATATTTCTAAATATAAAAAATTAAACTTCATATATCTCTTTTTAAAAAATAAGAATAAAAATAGAATTAAAATAGATTTACTATATAAAATAAGAATAAAAAAAGGTTTTAAATAAATTTAGATAATTAAAAGATGAGATTATTCATCTTTAACTTCAGCATCTACATCAACGACTTCAGATTCTTTATTTGCTTTTTGAGCTGCTTTTCTATCTCTTCTATCTTGTCTTACAGCCCTTGCATCCTCTTTTAAATCATCTTTTGCAGATTTAACATCATTTTTTAAATCTTTAGCTTCAGCTTTTGCTTTAGCTGTTTTATCCTTAATTGAATCTTTAGTCTCATCTTTTTTAACTTTGAGATCCTCGGTTTTATCCTTTAAAGCAATTTTTTGTTCTTCTTTATGTTTTTTCTCAAGTTCTTTAAGTTCTTCTTTTTGTTTTGCTCTTAATTCTTCTCTTTCTTTCAATTGTTGTCTCATTAATGAAATCTCTTTATCAATATCCTCTGATTCCTCATTTTCATTATCGATTTTTGCATCTGATTTATCAATTGCATCTTTTAAATAATCCTTAACTTCCGCCTGTTTTTTAGAGAGTTCATCTTCACCATTTTTAACTTCATCTAATTTTTCATTAGCATAATTTAAAGATTTATCCAAGATTTTATTAGTTTTCTCATCGGCAATATTGACCCATTTTTTACCTAATTCAATACCTAGTTCTTTAAATTCAGGATCATTATATTGTTTTACCCTTTCAATTCCATATTCTGCAGCAACTTTTGAAAGTTCAACACCCTTTTTTGCAGCTTTGTAAAATACCATCTTATCACCTTTATAATATGATTAATTAATTATTATTTTTATTTCTTAAATCTGATAATTCTTGAGCTTGTTTTTTCTTAAGTTCTTCCATCTCTTTAAGTTGTTTTTGCATTAATTTATGCTCATCATCTAGGACTACTTCATGATCTTGATTAGATTCTAGAATCATATCTGCCCTATCCAAGGCATTTTGCATTTCTTCCTTGGTTTCTAACTTTCTTTGAGAAAACTTGTCCATACCATTTTGAGATTCCTCAAGTTTAATATTAGCAACTTCTATAACCTTATCCATTGCTTGGTCTGCTTTTTGTTCCCCGACACGAGCCCATTTTATTCCAAGTTCCCTTGTCATTCTTCTCATTTCGGGATCATGTAATGATTTAGCCTTAGTGTAACTATATTTAGTTAAAGTCTTACCAAGTTCAACTCCCTTTTCAGCCTTATCAAGAATTCTCATTATATCACCTATAAGCATATAAAGTAATGATTAATTATTTAATTCTTTTATCATAAATACTTAGCTAATTTAATATATAAACTTATTGTTTTAAATAAAGAAATATCTACAGAATAAATAAAATGTTTAAATACTTGATTAAAAAATTGAAAAAATAGTTTAAGAGCAGATTATTAATTTAAAAAAGGAAAATTCATCTATTAAAATTATTAAATGATTAATTCCTTAAACTAAATTTAAAAAAGAAGTATTAAATTAAAAATATTCACCAATTATAAAAAAAGATAAATAGAAGATAAAAAAATGTAATTTTTTATTTAATATATAAATTAAATAAATTATTGATAAATTTCAATAATATTAAACTACAATGTCTAAATTAGACTATTTTTTATCTTTAAATCCAAATCCTAAAATTGCAAATATTGCAAGTATTAATGCAATAAATGGATAACCAGTATTATAACTAGTTTTAACATGATTTTTTACTGTAGAAGTATTATCATCAGAATCTATAATTTTAGAGCCATTATCATTGTTTACAGTATTATTTGTAATATTATTTGTAGTGTTTTTTCCTGTATTATTAGTATTATTTGTAATATTACTAAATACAGTAAAGTTACTTGAGTTAACTGATGGATAATAGTTGTTATCACCATTGTATTTAACATCAACAGTATAATTGCCAGCATCTAATCCAGAAACAGATAAAACACCAGAACCATTACTAATTCCAACACTATAATCAACACCATTAACAACAACAGTAACATTACCAGTAGCATCAGAAGGAACCGTAATATCAATAATCAAATCCTGTCCACGAGTAATGTTTTTAACTGTAACATTAACCATAGAATCAACCTTAGATACACTAAAACCGGTAGAAATTACTGATGGATAATAGTTGTTATCACCATTGTATTTAACATCAACAGTATAATTGCCAGCATCTAATCCAGAAACAGATAAAACACCAGAACCATTACTAATTCCAACACTATAATCAACACCATTAACAACAACAGTAACATTACCAGTAGCATCAGAAGGAACTTTAATATTTATAATTCCATCCTTACCATAGGAAATATTATCTGCAGAAACATCAACGGTGGAATTAACCATTGATATGGTAAAGTTTAAATAAACATTTTTAGGGTTATATCCAGGAGAATTATAAATTAAATGAGCAGTATAATTACCAGCATTTAATCCTTTAATTACAATATTGGATATACCGTTTTCAATATTTCCAGTATAAGCTTCACCATTTATCTCTGCTGAGACTGTACCGGTAGCATTTTCTGGAACTTGAACAATAACATTTACGTCCTCACCATAGCTAACATTGTCAACACTATATGAAACAACATCTATAACACCATAGTTATAGGTTATGTCTGTACCATTTCCATATACAACATCAATTGGATAGGAACCAAGTTCCATAGGTGCAATGTAAGACTTATTAAAGTAGATGTCATCAGGCGCAAAAGTAGCGCCATTTACTGTATAATTATAATCCCCTGCAACAATTTGATTACCATTATCATCATTAATTATTGTAATTAATTTAAGGTTTGTACCAGGGAAACAGGTATAGTTTGCTACATTAACAGTAATGGGACTTTTAATAGTTCCATTATTATAAATAAATTTACCGTTATCAATAGTATTTTTATTTAATGTTAAATTAGCGTTATTGAAAATTGTTGAATCAGATGGATCATGATTATTGCTGAATATTGAATTGCTGACTGTGTTATTTGAATAGACAAAGTATAAACCACTTCCATATTCATTTGCATGATTATTTGTAAAGTTACAGTTATCCACATTAATATTCAATCCATAAACAGTACCATTATCTGCCATATTATCAGCAAAATTGGAGTTTGTAATATTCGCACAGTTTGTATAGATTGCACCGCCTAAACTACCAGTATTATTTGTAAAGTTACAGTTTGAAATGGTGCTGATATTTGATGACCATATGGCACCGCCTAACTTATAACTGCCATTAAGACAAGAGTTATTACTAAAACTAGTATTATTGATTAGATTAATATAGGCTGAATATATAGCACCACCCATATATGTGGAGGATGAATTATTAAATATACAATTTAAGATAGAACTTATATTATCTGCAAATATTGCTCCACCAGGGGCATTTAAGGCAGTAGCATTATTAAATACTGAATCACTTATATTAGCAATAATACGGGAATATATTGCAGCCCCCATATAAGAAACTAAATTGTTAAAGGCAGTATTTGAAACAGAACCTATACTTTGTGAAAATATTGCTCCACCAGGATATTTGGATGACAAATTAGTAAAACTACAATCAACTACAGAATCAATTGAATTTACAGATACTGCCCCACCAGTACTATTTGATAATGTATTTAAAAATGTACAGTTATACAGTGATCCAATTTGACCTGAGTAAATCGCTCCACCAGGACCACCAGAGGACGTATTAATGAATTTTGTATTGTTTATAGAAGTTATATTTCCATTTACACTAATTGCTCCACCTGTAGATGAGGGATCAATATTAACAAAACTGCAATCATTTATAAGACCAATATTTCCAGCATTAATAGCTCCACCAGGACCGTAATTAAAAGTAATATTACTAAAAGTAACATTATCTAATAAACTGATATTGCCATAAACATTTATAGCACCACCGGAGGATGACCCATTAATATTGGTAAATGTAGTGTTAATTATTGAACCTATTTCATCACTTGCATATATAGCTCCACCTGGAGCAGTAGATCTAGTGTCATTAAATGTAGAATTAATAATTGCGCTGATATTACCAGTATAAATAGCACCACCAACAGAATTAGTTTTACAATTATTAAATACAGTATTGGTTATACTACCAATTTTAGAGTTATAATTGTAGATAGCACTACCTGGAGCAGTACAATTGATATCAACAAAAGTACAGTTATCTATAGAACTAATATTCGTATATGGACCATAAACAGCTCCTCCCATAAGTGAACTAATATTTTTAAAGTTAGAATCCTTTATAGAACCAATTATACCCGGTCTGGAATTATAAAGTATACCACCAGTACTTCCAGATCTAATATTCGTAAAATTACATCCTGCAATATCACCAAAGTTTCCAGAATAAGATATCATACCATAACTATTAGATGAGGAATTACTTATGGAACTATTAATTAATGAACTGATATTACCATTACAATAAATTGCGGCAGCAGGACCATATGATTTAAGTGAATCAAAAGTACAGTTAGTAATTGAACCAACATTTCCATTGTTATTATAAATAGCTCCACCTAAAGATGCAGAACAATTAACAAATGAATCATTGGTCAAATAACTTATATCACCATTATCTACATATACAGAACCGCCGTAATTATTTGCGGTATTATTTACAAACTTTGAATTGGTAATAGACCCAATGGAATTTGAATAAACAGCACCACCACAAACAGAGGCATTGTTGTTTGTAAAAACACAATTATCAACTGAGGCAATTGAATCATCTGAGTAAATAGCTCCACCATAAATTCCATTACAATTAGTGAAAACACAATTAATGAAAGCCACATTACCGGAACTGATATTGAATGCCCTTGCAATATTAGAACCATCAATAACATGATTGTTACCATTAATTGTAATTGAGGTATAAATATGTGTTCCATTTATATAATTCCCATCGGTAGATGGTGAATATTTGTAGTTCTTATCAAGATTAATAGTAGAACCTTCACTACTTGAATTAATAAGCGTATTTAAATCAGTAAAAGTACCATACTCGTTATCCTCTGATAAAATATTAGCATTGTCTGTTGAATTATAAGCCAATAGATTTGATGAGTTGGTTGATGAGAAATCACTAGCCGAAACAGAACCAATACATACAAAAATCAACAATATTATAAGCAATATGATATACAATCTTCTTTTCACATTTTCACCTCCCCTTATATTTTAAAAATGATTAATTGAAAAATAATCATCAATTAAAAGTTAATAAAAAATAATTATTTAAACATTTTCAATTTTTATACAATTTGCTAGAATAAATAGGAAGAATGAAAAAAATAAGAAAAAATAAAACAGAAATCTACTGGTTTTTAACAGATAAAAATAAATATAAATGTTTAAAGTTTTAAAAAAATTAATAAGAATAAAATTAAATAAAAACAAACATATTTAAATAAGTCATTTAAAAAATAAAAGATATTATCTTTGAAAAAATTAAGGGCAATTAGATAAAAAATATATTACAATAAAACTTAAATAAACAAATTAATATTAATGTTAGAATTAAATATCTCAATTATACAAAAAAGATTAAATTTAATATCACGATCAAATAAAATAGAAGGAAAATTGAAACTAAATATTATACAAAAAAGAATCAATGTTTTATAGAATTTTGAAAATTAATAAAATTAGAAAAATAAACTTAATAATAATAATAATAATTTTTTATATCCAAATTCTCTTTTACAAATTGATAGTCAGTATAATGATTAATGTTTACAAGTTCTAAGTCAAATTGCTCTTTAACCCCATAAAACTTAATTTGCCTATCAAATATTTCCCTTAAAATAGGATTTAAATTTGAGTCAGTATTTTCAAGATAAGGTATTAAAAGATTTTTTGAAGCTACAAATGGCATTCCTAATCCAATGGCATTGTCTAACGGACCACATTCTCTACGGCGTAAGAAGGAAATAGATTTTTCGCAATCCTCCCAATTAAAGAAAACATTAATCATGTTCTTATATGTTGTTGATGATATTGTAGGCTGGTCACCTGATACACATAATGCAAATTTCCCCTTAAGATGTGACAAACCATTGTATAATGATGTTGAGAGACCTACATCGTGAGGTTTATTTTCAACAATTTTTATCTTTGATAGATACTCCTCACTTAAAGAGTTAATTATTTCATCTTTATAATGACCAAGTACTAAAATACATTCACCTACTCCTGAGTTTAATACATTGTCTAATGTTAACTCAAGAATAGTTTTTTGAGTATTATTGACTTTAGTTAGTGGAAGTGTTAATTTATTTTTAATTGGTAAATCTAAACTCCTTAAATCACTACGCATTCTTGAATTTAAACCTGCACCGGTAACAACTGCACTGACCATATAATCAACCCATATTAATAAAAAAAATTATAAAAATAAACAAGATCTAATAATTTCCCTTAACATTCTCAAATAAAATCCTGTCTAAAGCATCCATCTAATTACTCCCCTTAACATTCTCAAATAAAATCTTGTTTAAAGCAGGTTTTGCATATTTAACACCTGCCTCACCAATTAACAAGATAATGTCATCGGATTCAGCAATTTTTAAACCTAACCTTAAACCCTCTTCTACCTGTTCTGGAGAGGAACCAATGGTACCGGTTTTATTAAATTTAGTCCGTGTTTTTATTTGTAATACATTGGTATCAATGTATCTAGCCATCTTACTAGATGGAGTAGAAACCGGTATTACAGTATCCACATCAGATAAAAGTTTTGCGATTGCCTCATCACCCTGACGGCCACTTTCAGATGAGATTGTATTAATCACAATTATATTATTAGATTCCGTTTTAAGTTTCAAGACAGTCTTTATAATAGTTTCAACACCTGCAGGATTATGGGCAAAGTCAATTATTATGGTAGGATCATCATTAATATATTCCAATCTACCAGGTACTCCCTTAAATGATTCAATAGCTTTAACTATACCGTTAATATCCAGACCTTGAACCCAAGCTGCACATGCCGCTGCAAGTGAATTATAAACATTATGAATACCGCTATGAGGCAATGTTATATCCCTTGCTTCATCGGCAAAATGTATTGTATATTTGGTCTTAGTGGTATTGCCCTCCTTAATAATTCTGATATTGGTAGCATATACATCCAATTCAGGATTTTTAAATCCGCATGAGCAATCGAATTCCCCTAAACTTCTAAGATAATTAACATCATACTTTAATTTTTTACCACATTTAGGACAGTCCCTATAATATTTGCCGTCAAATAATGGGTTTTCATCATCTTTAATTCCGAAGAAATAGAATTTTTTATCTGTAAACCGTGACTGTAAATCAACCAATATAGGATCATCACCATCCAATATCAAATTATCTGCAACCTCAATCATTTCCTTTTTACAGTTTATATAGTCTTCAAAAGTACCATTGTTTAAATGGTCATGGGTGATGTTAGTTATAATTGCAGTATTTACATGGGAATTAGTTGCGGAACGTTTGATCTCACCTTTTCTTCCAAAGGTTCCGATTTCCAAAACACTTATATCCCCATCCAAACGGGATTGTAACGCCGGAATAAATTCACTATTACCCTGTATACGAAGACCATGTGAAGGTACCTTATACCCGTTTACCTGGAAAATATGTTTTAAGGCATGGGTTGTAGTACTTTTACCATTGGTACCGGTAACAGCTATTACAGGTTTATCTGGTGCGAAGAATTCAAGAATTTCATCAATGGAATAAACTGGCAATTTGGATTTATTAAAGTTGTTTAATTTTGTGGTGAAATAATCATTCTTTAAAAGACTTGGCGCTACAAATATAGCGGATTTACCTTTAAATGAATCATCATCTAATTCTTCACCTAATCTAAGATGAATTCCTTCTTTTTTAAATATTGGGCTAAGATAAGACTCAGGGGCACTGTCAATAATTGTTACATCATAATCATGACATGCCAAGATTCTTGCAATTAAACTTCCAACTGTACCGCAGCCCCCTAGAACCACTACACCATTTTCTAAACTTTTAAAAAACTCTTCACTTTCCATTAAACTACAACCTTAATATTTTTTAACATATATGATAATCAATCTTTGATATATATTTAAAAAAATATGGATTATCAATTGATCCTCATACATTTTAATACATATTTAAAAAAAAAATATGTGATATTATTATAAATTTGATTTTCCTTAATTGATACCTATTGAAATATGTCATGATTAGAAATCATGACCGATTTTAAGGTGATTATAGTAACAATTCGATAAATATGAATAATATTAAATTATAAATTTAATTTTTTATTATTTCTATCCATTTAAGGGCAATGATAGTTTAAAAATTAAATTAAACTTTTATTATTTAATATTTTATTAATTTAAATATAAGTAATCTTTAAAAAATCACCAATTACATGCTAAATAATTCATTTAATTAAATCAATTAATATTTAAAATGTCACTAATTACAGACCTTACATAGCTCTTCAAGTCTTTCCTGAATTGTTATAATTATCTCCTGGCCATTACCCCCGATAAATATATAGTCCTCATGGGCAAACTCAGCAACATATTCAATTAGCTCATCAAGATTATGTGCGGTATAAACCTCACCATCATATTCCAATTGGTTAATTCTATCTAATGCCATGTTTATGGTATTTGCAAGACCGGGGAATAATACAATAACCTTGGGATCATGCTTTACAACCTCGTTTAAAATATCCAAACGATGCTGTTCATTAGGTCTAGGTGTTCCGATAAATGCGGCATAGAAATATTTCTCATCAAATATGGATTTTACAGCATCGGAATTATCCGTCTTTCCAACATAAATCTCTGAATCAAATAATTTATAAACTTTAAGTCTTCCCTCTACAGCTTCAAAATTTTCTAAAACCTTGTTGGATATGCTATCGGGAATTCCCATCTGATGTGCGACCTCAGTTGCTAGACCAGCATTCAATTTATTAAACTTACCAATAACCTTAAGGTTTAAATCAGACTCTTTAAATCTAGAAACATGACTTGCAGACTTTTCAAACTTATCGGCATATTCCTGATTCTCATTAATAACTATATGTTTATGCTTGAATATGGTGCATAATTCCTCAGCATAGTTATCCATACTTTTATGTACATCCATATGGTCATTACCCATATTAGTAAGTGCAATTAAATCAAAGTTAAAACAATATTGGCAGAAGCTCAAGGTCATATCACATACTTCAACAAGAATCACATCATAATCCCCCTCTTCTGCTTCTAAAATGATATCATAATATCCATTAAATCCACCACCTGCATTTCCCCCAACTAAAACCTTTTTACCACTTGCCTCTAAAATCTCCTTAATCATATAGACGGAGGTAGTTTTTCCATTGGTTCCAGTTACACCAATGGTGAATATTTTTCTGTGTTTATCCAGAACATCCTGCAATAATTTACCAGACAATTTAAATTGATTTGCAAACTTACTATTCCACATACTAGGACTTAAAACAATAGCATCAGAATCATTAATTTCATTAATATTATTAGTACCTAGATCAACTATAAGATTATCTGCAATTATTGATATTTGTTCAGTGTTATCAGTTTTAACATTAATATCAGTTATAGGCATGTTAAACTCTTTAAGATCTATATCAGTTTCTAAATCTGATGCATATACAGACCATCCATGATCTAATAGTGATTTTGAAGCTTTTTTACCTTCAACTCCAAGTCCAATTACTGCTGCTCTCATTTTAAAATTTCCCTTTTCCTAAATACTTTATTTTATAAATTAAAAAACTAATTTAAATAAATCATATAATATGTTTAATAAATAAACATTCCTACACAATTATTATAAATTAATTTTTTAACAATTTTTTGAATATATTTTTATATTCATAACTTTATATAATTTTATATATGATTTTTTATTTATTGATTATATTGTTTAAAAATAAAAATCAATATTTATTTTAATAATTATATAAACCATTAAAGTGTTTATGATAATGATTCGTTTACTTTAAAAAATTTTAGTAGGTTAATGATATGTTTGAAGAAGATAACGATGATAGAATATATAATCTCTTGATTACCAGGGGATCAGGTTATGAGAATGATTATGCCCAGTTTACAGAAAAATTATATTCAAAAACCGATTTTCTATGGAAGGAATCTGTTGCAGCATCCTACCACCATATGCCTGAAAGCTTTTTCAGCAAGATAGATGTTATTATCATTCTTTCAGGCATCTATGAAAAAGATAAGGAGAATATAGATGATATTGTTAAAGCAGCACAATTATTTAATATCCCAATAGTACTTGTAAGACCTTATGGACTTGAGGAAGTTCCTGAAAATCTAGAAAAAGTAGCTACAGCCCTTGTTGGATGGAACGCAAATTGTATTGTAGATACAATCCGCGGTGCTGTCAATGGAGACTATGATATTTAAGTTAAATCTAATTTAAAATCATAATTTCATCAAAAAATTTATAATGTTTTATTAAGGATTCTCCAAAATATTATTTTATTAGTTTATAAAAAAATTATTTGCTTATACCTTTAAAAGATTCTATTGACATAATTTTTTAAAACTTAATCCACTTATTTTTATAGATTAAATACAAAACTACACTTATTTTAAATAATACACCTTTAAAATGAGATTTATTAAAAAGAAACTTAAAATCACTAACTTTTATCAGATAAAATATAAAACTACACTTATTTTTAATAATA
>NZ_BAGX02000010.1 GCF_000320505.1 Methanobrevibacter boviskoreani JH1 | reverse complement strand
TTAGATAAAATATAAAACTACACTTATTTTTAATAATAAATTATAAAAACAAGTTATTTAATAAAAAAAGCTATTTTAATTAGTAAAACAATCATTTAAATACTTAAACCTATATTTTACACTGTAAAAATCAATTTAAGCAATTAATAAAAAAAGAATAAAATAGGGAATTATCCCTATGGACAAATTTTAATTTTTAAAAGCCTATTTACGAACTGTGATTTTAGCACTTGTAGATCTTACATCATAATTACGCATATCCTTAATACTTACTTTAACAGTGTATTTTTTAGGATTAAGGTTAATCTTTAAGTATGCATAACCATTAGCATCAGTAGTTTTAATATATGTCTTACCACATACTGTAATTTTAACCTGGGTTGATTTGATAGGTTTGTTGTTTTTATCTAAAAGTCTAACTTTAAGATAAGTACCTTTCTTAATGTTTGTATTAACTATTTTTAAAGTTGCTGGGATTTTAAGTACAGTGACATTTACTGATAATTTATTTGCTCTATAACCTAAATCATCAATAGCAACTGAAACATTGTATTTTCCAGAATATAAATTAATAGTTAAGGTAGCATAACCCATGGAATCAGTAGTTCTATAATAGGTTTTACCTTGTACTGTGAAATTAACTTTTACATTTGAAATACCAACACCATTTAAATCAACTAAACGTATTCTTAAATTAGATCCATTTTTATAATATTTAACAAGATTTGAACCTTCAATAGTTACGTTTTGAGTTAAAACAGTGATATTAACAGGCACAGTCATATTGGAATATGCATATCCTTGATTTTTAAGAAATACTGTTGCATTGTATTTACCAGGTAATGAATCGATAGCCAATTCTGCAATACCTGATTCATTAGTGGTAAGCTGGTAAATTTCAGTAGCATTGTTACCTAAATCATATTTTACATAAACGTTTTGATCTGCAAGTGGTTTACCATTCTTATTAGTTAAAATAACAACCAAATTAGTACCGTTTTTATAATATTTTGTAATATTTGTATTAACTACAGTGATATTTACATAATATGATGGAATATTATCATATACATTGTTAGTAGTATTTTCATTATTAACACTTGAATCTCCTAACAAATCATTAGCTACCAAGTAATTGTCAGTGACATTTGAGTTTGAGGATTTTCCCAAGTTAACAGCATAATCTCCATTGGTATAAATGTGGTTATTCTGAATGTTTGCGGTTTTACCAGCAGTATCCACTCCGGTAATAGTGGAATTACCATTTGCATAAATAGTGTTGTTTTGAATATCAGCAACAGCATCAGCACCATTTAAGTTTAGACCTATACCTGAAATTCCTGTAACATTAATATTGTTGTTGTAGATATTTTCCTCAATTCCACCAGCACCAATACCATATCCACTAGAACCTACACCATAGATTGTATTATTTACAATAGTATTATAAGAAGGACCAAGATAACCCTCAGTATAAACAGGCTCTGTAAAGTTTAAAGCCTTAGCAGAAATGTAGTTATTTGAAATAGTACCGTTAGCCAACAAGGTCTGAACACCCCATGCACCATAACCAACAGACTCAGTATCAATATTATTGCTAGTTACATTAAATGATGCATAAATATAATCATATGTATTATAATCATAGCCACCTAACAAGGACAAACCATATCCATAATTATTAGATACCGTATTTATAATGTTGTTATCTACTTTTGCATTAGGTGTGTTTTCAATGTATACTCCATAAATCGTATCATAGCTACCTTTGGTTTCATTATTGTAGATAGTGGACACATTGTTATTTGTAAAGGTTAAATCTTTTGAATTAGATACCTTAATATTTACTGATCTTGGATTTGCATTCCAATTTGCATCATATCCAACAGCACAGGAAGGTAAATAAGACACGACTAAATTATTATCAAAGTCAATATTATTAGAATCTAAAACATTAATTGCAATGTCCCTAAATTGATCATTATCAGTACCATTTCCATAGAAATAGACTTTATTGTTAACAAAACTAAGATTATTTACAGATTCAGCATCAATAGCAAATGAATCAACATTTTCGCCGGAAGCAGTCACATTAATGGTATTGTCTGAAATATTAATATTGTTTCCACTAGCTATAATACCATTATCAAGTTCACCTTCCTTAGAATTAATAATTGTAAAGTTATTAAAACTAATATTGTCACCTACCAATTGAACAATAATATCATTTAAAGTAGCGTTAACGCCTAAGGCATTAATACCATCAGTAAGTGTAATGGATGTAATTCCAGGTAAACCAGCGAAAGGACCATTGAAAGTTAAGTTTGAACCTTTGTAAATTTTACCTAATAAATTACCATTAGAATCAAAGAACTCAAAGAATGTGTCATTGGTTAATGTGTAATTTGCAGGAGGTAAAGGATTATTGTTTTCAATAATATTGTTAAGGGTTTCATTAGTGTAAACACTATCGTCTCCCATTAGACTATTTGCAACTAAAAAGTTACCGGTAACATTGGTATTATCAGATCCAGATATGTTTACAGTATAGTTTCCGTCGGTATAGATATGGTTATTTTGAATGTTTGCAGTTTTACCAGCGGTTTCCACTCCAGTAATAGTGGAATTACCATTTGCATAAATAGTGTTGTTTTGAATATCAGCAACCGCATCAGCACCATGTAAATTCAAACCGATACCGGAGATTCCAGTAACATTAATATGGTTGTTGTAGATATTTTCCTCAATTCCACCAACACTAATACCATATCCACTAGAACCTACACCATAGATTGTATTATTTGCAATAGTGGTATAAGAAGGACCAAGATAACCCTCAGTATAAACAGGCTCTGTAAAGTTTAAAGCCTTAGCAGAGATATTGTTACCTGCAATTGTACCGTTAGCCAACAAGGTCTGAACACCCCATGCACCATAACCAACAGACTCAGTATCAATATTATTGCTAGTTACATTAAATGATGCGTAAATATAATTCTGTGTATTATAATCATAGCTACCTAACAAGGACAAGCCATATCCATAATTATTAGATAATGTATTAATCTCATTACTATTTATGGTAGCATTTGGTGTGTTTTCAATGTATACCCCATAAATCGTATCATAACTGCCATTGGTTTCATTATTGAAAATAGTGGATACATTGTTATTTGTAAACACTAAATCTTTAGAACCAGAAACTTTAATGTTTACGGATCTTGGATTTGCATTCCAATTAGCGTCATATCCAACGGCACAGGAAGGCAAGTAAGATTCAACCAAATTATTATTGAATTTAATATTATTGGTGTCTTGAATGTTAATTGCAATGTCTCTAAACTGACCATTGTCAGTACCATTTCCATAGAAATAGACCTTATTATTTTCAAATGTAAGATTGTTAATAGTCTCAGCATCAATAGCAAATGAATCAATATCTTTACCAGAGGCAGTTACATTAATAATGTTATCTGAAATATTGATATCGTTTCCAGAGGCTATGATACCATTGTCAAGTTCACTTTCCTTGGAGTTAATAATTGTAAAGTTATTAAAACTAATATTATTTCCAACTAATTGAACAATAATATCATTTAAAGTAGCATTAACACCTAAGGCATTAATTCCATCAGTAAGTGTAATAGAACTAATTCCAGTTAAATTAGCAAAGACCCCATAGAAACTTAAATTAGAGCCTGCTGGAACAGTACTTAATAAATTACCATGTGAATCAAAGTAATTAAAGAAAGTTGAATTGGTAATTATACCAAAAACATCAGTATTTAAATCACTATTATTCTCATAAACAACATTTCCAGTAGCATTATTTAAAATCTCTGAATCTCTGTAAGTATTATTACATATTACATTATTTTTAATAATTAAATCATCAGCGTCAGAGTCCTCATCAGAGGTATAAGCTAATTTGACTTGCTCAAATGTAGAGTTAACAGCTTCATTGTTATAGATTTTTGAATTGAAAATTGTTAAATTTCCACGATTTACAAATATAGCCTCTCCATGGTACCCTGCATTACTAGCCTCTACTTTATTATTAATTATAGTAGAACCAATAATGTTCATATTTCCCCTATTCCACACTACAGAATCGGCAACACCATTAGAATTGGAGATGGTTGTATTTACAATGGTACAGTTGGAAGTTTTATCATTATTATATATTGTACCATACATGAAAGAGGAATCATCATCAACAATAAATGATGTATTATCTATTACAGAATTAGAGATAATGTAACTGGTATTTTCCCCTTCAAGACGTATTGCACCAGTACCCTGGGAACGACCACATTTGGAGTTTTTAAAGGTACAATTATCTATAGTTCCAACACCACTTGTACATAAATATACAACCCCTCTGGAGGTTGTAATATTATCAAACACACAGTTTTCAACATTTACAGATTCATTTCCTTCTAAATCTAAAAGAACAACACGTCTTCCAGATAGTTCTATATCCTTAAAAGTTAAATTGACTAAAGATAAACTAGAACCGTCCTCACTTAAATCAATTATAGATGAAGTTAATGATGAGGTAATGATTACTTTATCTTTTTCTTGACCTATAATGGATAGAGAGTGATTCTCAGGAATAATGATTTGATCTTCTAAATTATAATTTCCGTTAGCAATATATATTGTATCCCCATTTGAGGACTTATCTACAGCATTACTAATAGATTTATAAGGAGCGTTTTGACTTCCATCCTCACTATCACCAGCATATGTACTATTTACATATATGGTTCTTTCCTGATCTGCCAAAACATTTCCATTATTTTCATTAGTTAAAATGTTTGCATCAGTATGATTCACCTGACTGATAGACGTATCAGATTGGGTTAAATCATTAGTGTCATTTGTATCTGCTGCACTTATCATGTTAAAACTAATAAATATTAGTAAAACTAATAAGAGGCAGTAAACAAACCTTTTATTATTTTTCATAATTTTTTACCACCAAATTCATTATAAAGTTAATTTTAAAAATTATAAAATAAACTTTATATTAATAAATCTATGATAATTTATATAAAAGTATTTCTATTAATTCAACAATTGTTTAAAAAAGAACTTAAAAAAATAAAATTAGTCAAAAAATAGATTTCAAGTTAAGATAAGGCTTTTAAAGAAAAAATATATGAAATAATAAAAATTAAAAAAAGTAAGTTATTTAACCATCGGTTAAATGTATTTAATATTCTTCAGGTATAATCAACCAGGCAATCAAATAAACAAATAGACCTGCACCTTTAAACAATATCAAGATAATCCACAGAATTCTAATTAAATTGGAATCTATATTAAAATAATCTGCAAGTCCGCCACATACACCTGCAAGGAATTTATCATCTCTAGAACGGTATAATTTTTTACCAGTCATAATATCACTTTAATCTAGAAAATTAAATTTAATAATTAGTATAATATTTAAAATTCTATACATATTAAATTATTGAAAAATTCAAATAAATTCCAGAATAATAATTTATAAAATATAAAATTAGAAAATAATTAAGACATTATTTATTATTTAACATAATAAATTTATTAAAAAAAGAAATATTAAAATAGTATTTTAAGAAATATTAATTTATATATTAATTTTTAATAGATAAAATCTTTTTTTTAAGTATTAAGTTAACTTTTATTATAAAAGATTTGATTTTTAGAGGATAGTATGTCTAATTTAAATATTGATAAATTTAAGGAAGATATTCGTTTTAAAAATAAAATCGAATATATAGAAACCATTCCTGCACATAAAGCTAGTTTTAAAAAGGTTGATGGTCTCCATGAATCAATTCTTGACTATCTATCACGCAAAAAAATTAGCCTATATACCCATCAGGCTAAGGCATATAATCTTGTAAAGAAAGGTAGAAACATAATTGTTACAACCCCTACTGCCAGTGGTAAAACTTTATGTTTTAATTTGCCAATCCTTGATGATTTAATAAGAGATGAGAATGCTACAGCATTATATATTTATCCTGCAAAAGCATTGGCCCACGATCAATTAGATGTACTTAAAAACTTTGAGAAGGAATTGTTAATCGATTTGAAGCCTGCTTGTTATGACGGTGATACCCATAAACAAGACAAATACAGCATTAGACAGAAATCAAGAATAGTTTTAACCAACCCATATCAACTACATCATATCCTATCATGGCATCACCAGTGGAAAAGATTCTATTCCCATTTGAAATACATTGTAATAGATGAATCCCATTATTACAAAGGTATTTTCGGGTCCAATGTTGCGCTTCTAATAAGACGGCTTAAGCGTATTGCCAATTACTATGGTTCCAATCCCCAGTTTATTTTATCCTCTGCAACACTTGCAAATCCTTTGGAACATGCAAATAAGTTAACAGGAAAAGAGTTTGAGTTAATATCTGAAGACGGTTCAGGTAGTGGTGAAAAAGATTTTATTCTATATAATCCATATAAGAACTTTAAGAAAACCAAGAGAAACAAGGACAAGGAACCGAGTATCCACCAGGCCACAGAATTCATATTCATGTATCTTATTTTAAAGAACATACAGACATTATGTTTTACTGTTTCACGTAAAACTGCAGAACTTATTGCTTTATGGACCAAAAGGGATTTAACAGAACATAAAAGTAAATTAATCAATAGAGTCACTGCATACAGGGCAGGTTATCTTGCAAGTGACAGACGTGAAATTGAGGAAGGCTTAAAATCAAGAAAATATTTAGGTGTCACAACAACAAACGCATTGGAACTCGGTATTAATATTGGTACCCTGGATGCCGTAATCATTTCAGGCTATCCTGGAACAATGGTTTCTACTTGGCAACAGGGAGGAAGATGTGGACGAGGTGAAAATAAGTCATTAGTAATACTTATTGCATTTGAAAATCAATTAGACCAATATTTTATGAAAAACCCCGAGTTTTTCTTTGGAAGATCACATGAAAATGCAATCATTGATTTGAAAAATGAAATTTTACTTAAATCCCATCTCATATGTGCCTCAAATGAATTGCCACTTAGAAAAGAGGAAATTAAAGAATTTTCCCCAGAACTTTCAAAGGAAGACACCGAATATCTAATGGACGAGTTATGTGATAACAATTCCATAATTAAAAATAAGAAAGGAGAATATTACTATCCCTATGATGATAGTCCCTCTTTTAAACACTCACTTGACCAGTTATCCAACAATACATTTAAAGTAATGTGTGGAAAAAAACTCATTGAGGTCATGGAATTATCCCAGGTATACTCAGAGGCGTATGAGGGTGCTGTTTTAATACATCAAAGCGAAACCTATATTGTCACCAACATTAACTTCAAACAGCATTATGTGAATGTCATAAAAAAGGATGTGCCATACCACACTACCGTACTCAAGGATACGAATATTAAAATACTGGAAAAGCTTAAAAAGGTCAAAATTGGAAACTTCACAGTTCATTTCGGTATTTTAGAAGTCAGGGAAAACTTTGACAGATATAAAAAATACCATTTCTCAGATATAATTGGAACATACAATTTGGATTTGCCACCTTTGAGATTTAAAACCAAAGGATTATGGTTTACAGTTGATGAAAAAATAAAGGATGATTTGGAAGAGAAATACCCTGATAAAAAAGAAGTATTTCCAGGAGGCCTCCATGGTGCTGAACACGCATTAATCGGCTTGTTCCCATTACATACAATGTGCGATAGGTTTGATATTGGAGGAATGTCTACAAACTACCATGAGGATACACAGGAGGCAACAATCTTCATATATGATGCATATGAAGGTGGAATTGGTATTACAGAAAAGGCGATAGATGTATTCTATGAACTTGTAAAATCAACCAAGCAATTACTTGACACCTGCGAATGTGAGGACGGCTGTCCAAAATGTATTTATTCACCTAAATGTGGTAACGATAATAAGCCATT
Source organism: Methanobrevibacter boviskoreani JH1 (assembly GCF_000320505.1). Lineage (NCBI taxonomy): Archaea > Methanobacteriati > Methanobacteriota > Methanobacteria > Methanobacteriales > Methanobacteriaceae > Methanobrevibacter > Methanobrevibacter boviskoreani. The sequence goes on along the minus strand of NZ_BAGX02000010.1, from coordinate 183,875 downwards.
AGACAAAAATGCCACGAAATATATTCTAGATTATATCTATGATGAGCTATCAGATGACCCTGATAACATTCAGGTAATTGATGATATAGATCAATTAAATAGAAATCTAAAGAGAAACAAGATTCAAATAGAGTCAAATAATAGGGACAAGGCCTATAAAAAAATACAGAAATCCGTGGAAACTGAATTTAATGAGGTTGAAAACAAATATGTTGAGGCTCTAAATTACTATGATCAAGGAAATTATAGCTATGCCAAGGACATACTTACCGAAATAATAAATATGGATAGAAATTATTCAAATGCATGGTATTTGATTGGAAACATTTTAAATCAACAGGGAGATATTAAAGGAGCTTTAAATTTCTTAAAAAAAGCAATTTCCATTAATCCGTCACATGTGGATGCGAACGATTTATATTTAGAACTAAAAGAGGAGATTAATAATTCCTAAAAAACAATAAAAATTTATATTGATATAATATAAAGATAAGAAATAGCTATTTCAATATTCTATGGTGGTAATAATGATATCAAAGGAAGAAAAAAATGCGATAAATAAAGAGGTTGTAGGTCAAATCAATGATGTTTTAAAGAAATATGACTGTGAGTTTGAAATGGATAAACTATCTGTATTAAACTTATCAGATAGTGTAACTTTCCTTGGAAACTTTAGAGTGCAGGATGAGTCTAAATTGGATTCAATCAATAAGGAGGTTAAAGGGATCTTATCCAAGTATGATAAATTAACATATAATTCCCAGCATATTACACCATGCTGTTCCCTACCTTACACTGCTGTAAGTTTTAACTTTAAGGTAAAAAACAATTAAACGTTTATAAAACACTTCCAGCTAATGTAAAAAAAACAATACAATGCAATATTGTTAAAAACACTATTTAAACTAAAGTTCAAGAAACAATTAAAGGTTTAATAATGTTATTAAAAATATTTTTTAAATAAGAGTATATTATTTTTTTAAGGGTATTAATATGGTAGAATCATCTAAAACACAATCAACCGACAGATTTACTCAAGAAACAGAGTTTGATAGAAATTTTAAAGAGGAATTTTTTGTAATAGATTCAAATAATTTATATAAAGTAAAAACAAGACTATATGGATATATGATTTGTGAAAATGAAATAATTCAGAATGAAAATCTAAAAAAGGATATTGAAATCTCATCTGATGGATTATATATACTGATTCAAAATCAAAATAATTTAATAAGAATTTTTCAAGATTATAATGGATCTATGGGACTATACTATTATAGAAATGATAATTATTTTGCCATATCTAACTCATTCCTTAAATTAGTAGAATATCTTAAGAATATTAAAAAAATAACTTTAAACAAGGATTATGCTAATTCTTTTATGGCTTCTGGTTTTTGTTCAATGGTCTATAAAGAGACTTTAATCAATGAAATTGAAGCAATTCCTAGAAATTATATCATAAATATTAATAAGGATAATAAAGAAGTAACTTTTGAAAAAATTGATTATGAAGAAAAAACTATTCCCATCAATTCCATTGAAGGTTTAAAAACACTAGACAAATGGTTTTATAAATGGATAGAAATTATACGAAAGATTAAATCCGAAAGTAATCATATGGTTTTTGAATTAACCGGAGGATTTGACTCTAGAATGATATTTACTCTTCCATTATCTGCAAACATTGATTTAGATAAAATTAAAATTAAATGTGCAAATGATGATAAAGCACATCACAGAGAGGATTACAGAATTGCTAGTAAAATTGCTGATAAATTCAATTTTAAAATGAACCAAAACGTTTTCCCAATTGACAGAACATACTTTAAAGACATAATGACTATTTTAAAAATAAGTAGTTATTTAAAATTAGGATTCCATAATCAATTCCAATACAAAACCTATAAAGAAAATGAAACCCTATACCTTTTTGGAGGTTACGGTGGTGAAACTGTACGTGAATTTTTCAATCAGACACCCGATGAATTTATTGAATCTAGAAAAAAAGATTGTTGGGATTCTTGTCTAAAAGAGTCTACTGGAAAAATATTTAAAAATACTTTCAAATATTTAAAAGAAGATTTTAATATAAAAGATAATTCTAAAGAATTGACGGACATTATATACTCAGAAACTAGGTCTAGAAATCATTTCGGAAAATCATTAATTGGAAATTATTATTCAAACGTAATAACTTTAACACCATTTTTTGATAGAATTTTACACACTATTCAACTAAATGATGAGGAATGTGATGATAAAAATTTATTAATGGCGATTATATTTACTAGATATTGTCCTGGATTATTAAATGTTGAATTTGATCATGACCGTAAAATCAATGAGGATACATTAGAACATGCAAGAAAAGTTAACGAAATTTACCCATTTGAAGGGAAAGAATTAGATTATATCTCAGGACCTCCAATTAATTTAGAACCTACAAATGATGATATTATTTATACAATTGATGATCTTAATGAATTTTTAAGTTGTATACAAAAAACACAATCCTTTAAAGAGGAATTTTTAAAACTTTATCCTGAAAGATTGTATAATAAAATTTTAAACTACTCCCAAACTCAGATAAATTATCCTCATACATATACAATGCAGCCTATATCTGTATTAAAAACAATAAACGATATTAATCATGGACCTGATTTCAGTGAATGGTTAAAAAATTACTTATTTAAAGAAATTGAAAACAATTTATATGAATATAATTTATTCTTAGATAAATATTACATTACAAAAGACGAAAAAAATAGTCTAGATTCCGAGAATAAAAAACTTAAAGAAGAAAATAAAGAATTAAAAAGATTCAAAAACGATGTTTTAACATCTAATAGTTGGAAAATTACAAAACCACTTAGAAGTCTTAAAAGGAATTGATACTAAACCCATTCCTTTTAGATTATTTTTAAAATTTTTTAAAAAAAAAGCTGTTTTTCATTAATTATTATATATACAAAATTACTTAAAAAGAAGTAGAATAGAATCTAATTCTATTCAACATCTACAATGGAAAATCAAAAGAAATAATTAAGTAAATAGAGGTAGAATAAAATCCAATTCTATTCAACACCTATTACCTGGGAAATACCATCTTTTTTACCTATTTTTATAAGGGAATCAGCGGCATTCTCTAGTTCCTCATCATGAGTTACAATAATCATCTGTGGAAGTGAAGACATTTTTCTTAAAAGATCTATCAATTCATGTCTACGGAAACTATCAAGATGGATTGTAGGTTCATCCAAGAGTATTGTTTCCATGGCTCCACTACTCATAGCTTTTGTAATACCTAATCTTAATGCAAGTGCAATAGCTATTTTTTCACCACCACTTACCATATCCAAGGTAGATTCTCCCTCAGGTCCATATAGACTAACATTAAACTCATCATCCAATATTAAATCAGAATAATCAAAATTGAATTCTTCAAAGAATTCCTTTGTGTATTTTTGAATGGTAGGTCTTGAAAGTTTTCTTAAATCTTCCTGCATTCCGTCCTTTGAGAACAAGAATCTGATCTCATCCAAGAAACTAACAAAAGTACGAATATCTTCATATTCCTTCTGTAACCTGGTATATTCCTTTTGTTCCTTGATTAATGAATCAATCTGTCCACCAAGAGCTATAGCCTGTCCTTCTATTTTGGAAACCTCTGATTGTAACCTTTTCAATTTTGTCTCAACAGTTGCCAAGTTAGAAACAAGTGTATTATACGCTTCCTCATCATATTTTATTAGTTGAATATTCTTACGATAATTATCCACAAGGTTCTGTGTTGAACTTAAAGACTCTTTTTTAGTCAATAGCTGTGATTCAATGGAACCCTTGACTTTAACATAACCCTTGAGTTGATTGTATCTTGTTTCCTTCTCTTTTAAATTGTCAATTCTATAGGACAATTCCTCCTCGGTAATCTCAGTTGTTAAATGACTATCCTTATTAATAGCCAATTTAATCTTCCTAACCTGGAAGTCCCAGTCATCGTTTATATTAGCAATCTTATGGTCAATTTCATTGATTGAAGGTCTTTCGTCTAAAAGTCCTTTAGCTTTCATATACTTAAAGTAGCCTTCTTTAGAAAAGTCTCTTTTCTCAGACTCTGCCTCTATAGCTTTACTTAATTTATCAACCATATCACGACTTGATTCTTTAGCCATGATTTCCTTATCAAGATTATCTAGTTTACTTTTATTGTTTTCAATCTTATTTACCAGGTAAATATTCTCGGAAATGTCATCCTTTATTGAATTTAGTCTGCTTATTCTAGCTTTAACTTCGGATTTTTCCTTATCCAAACCAACTAGATCCTTATTATTCTGGGTAATTCGTTTTCTACTATTGATTATAGAATTTTTATATGATTTCTTTAAGTCCAATTTTTTCTGGTTGCTAATATCAGACTGACATATCGGACATTTACTACCTACAGAATCTAACTCCTCCAATGGCTTTTCTGATGTCTTGATTTTATCCTCACAGATCGCTATCTCTGATTTTTTACTAGATTTCTCATCATCTATCTTAGTGATTCTATATTCTGAACTTTGAATCTCATCGGATATTAATTTATGAATTTCACCTAGTTCTTTATCTTTTACATCATCAATACCATCCTGGGCTAATTTTTCAGAAATAACTATTTTAAAGTCTTCCAAATCATTATTGTCCTTGTTGAATTCTTTTTCTAAAGTTGATTTATCCTCCAAGTATTTGTCTAGAACCTTAACGTCTCCATCAACTTTAGATTTATCATTCCTTAAATCTTCAATGATTTTTTCAAGACGTGAATAATCTTCATGTGATGTTTTATTCTCTTCTAAGATTTCTTTTTGCTTAGATACAATATTTTTATCCTCTTCAAGACCGTCCCTTGTATGTTTTAAATCAATGAGTCTTTTAGAAGCTTCCTGAAATTCAAGATATACAGGTAACTTATTTACATATTTTTCCAATTTTTGAATCTCAGATTCGGCTTTGGTAATTTCATCTAACTTATTCTGAAGGTCGTTTTTCTCGGATTTAAGCCTATCGATCTCATTTAAGCCATTATCCAATTTGATTTTAATATTGTTAAACTCTTCCTTATTAGCCTCCAAGAAAACCTTTTTACTGTTTAGCTCATCGAAGTTTTTCTCTGTTTGAATACGCTCCTGTTCAACATTGATTCCGTCTTTTTTAAGGTCCTCATATTCGGCTTTTCTGTTTTTAAGTTCCTCTTCCACATCTGTTTTTTTGGATAGTTTACCTTTTAGCTCGGATTCCTTATGTTCAAAGTCATTAATAAAGGGTCTTAAGTTATTATATGATTTTTCAAGTGAATCAATACCTAACAATTTAGCAATAAGTTTCTTTTTCTCTGCAGATGTTTTGCTTACAAGTTCCGCAATCTCACCCTGTCTTACATATATTGCATTCAGGAACAGATCTGAATCCATTTGAAGTATTTTCTGGATTTCCGCTGTAACGTTCTTATCATTTTCACAGATTACACCATAGCTAAAGTCAGAATCATCATCCATATTCGGTTTCTTAATATATAACATTGCCTTGGAACTGGTTTTATCACGGGTTCTTACAACCTTATAATGGTTTCCATTGGAGGTGAATTCCAAACTTACGCTCATAGCGTTATATGCTGAGTTATCCTTTGATGATCTCATAAGATCATTAATTGTTCTGGCAGAGTGTTGTTTAAATAGTGCAAAACTAATAGCCTCAAATATTGAAGATTTACCTGCACCATTTTCCCCTACAATCAAGGTTATACCAGAATTAAACTTAATATCTGTGTTTAAATGTGACTTAAAATTCTTAAGCTGTAATCTATCAAATATCATTGTTCGTCACCTCCATAATGTTTAGTGTAAAATGTTTCGATAGTATCCTCGGCTTCCTCCAGATTGTCCTTTGATAATTCATCAAATAGGTTAATTGCAAAGTTAACTATATCTTCACCCTCATCCTCTAATTTTTTTGAGATAATCTTGTTAATGTCAATTGGGCCGTCATCAACGGGACCAATATCTACCACATCCTTTTCTATAAGATTGAATGTAGGTCTAAAAAGCAGGGTCAAATCTGAAAGTTCCCTGTTTAGATAATCATATACCTCGGCACCTGAGAAATCTGAACCTGTAATAGTCAAATTTACAACCGGAGGTAATTTAAGAGATTTAATATAATTTTTAATCTTAAGGATATTGTTATTTAATGTTTCATACTGAATATTTTCATTTATAAACTCCCTTGGAAGATCTATAGAAATTCTTTCTGTATTAACCTCACCATCCTCCATATCAACAAGTACAAATCCCTTTCCATTTTTCTTGTAGTCTGCCAATTCATTAGATTTCCATATTTCCGTTGAACCAGGATATACCAATCGACCTTCACCATATGAATCATTAATATAATTGTGAAGGTGACCTAATGCATAGTATGAGAAATTGGTAGGCAAATCCCCAATAGCCAATTCAGACTGTGGTATATATTTATCAATGCCCTGATGTAAAATGAGAATTTTATTCTTATAGCTGCTTGCCTTATGTGAAAGCTTAGTCATCTTTTCCTTTAGGATGTCGTTTCTTGACTGTGGCATATATGGCACACCACCAATAAATAAATCCTCGGTTTTATAGTAAGGTTTTATAGGGCTTATCAAGTTCAAACCACTGTTTTTAAATAATACCTGAGGTGGAATAGGATTTGCCCTTCTTGACAAATCGTGATTACCTGCAATAGCATAAATAGGTATCTCTGCTTTATTCAATTCCTTAATAGCTCTTTGAACCACTAAAAGTGCATCGGTTGTTGGACGTGGTGTTTCAAATAAATCTCCACTATGAATTACAAAATCAACATCCAAATCTATAATTTTATCTATGATATTTTGAAAAGCAGCGGCAAAGTCTCTTTCACGTTCCACTTTACCATACTGCCTATAACCTAAATGAGTATCTGATAGATGTGCAAATTTCATTTTATCACATTTTCTTAAGAATTAATCTATAAATAAGTAACAGTTTTATAAAATTAAATAAATTATATAAATATCTATTTAAATTAACATATATATTTTATTTTTTAATAGGCGATTTTAAAAATCGATTTAAACAATTTAAAAAATAGTTTTAAAATTCCAGTTTTAACTAAAAACCATAAAAGGATACATAAATATAAATTGAAATAAATTGAAATAAATAGAAAAATGAAATAATTATTTTTGATTTAATAATTTAATAAAGACTATTTAACCAAATTGAAAAATAAAAAAAGATGATTTTTAGATAGTCTAGTAGAAACCATCCAATTGCTCGGATTCATATCTTTGTCTTTCTAAATCCTCCTCTTTATCCTTAATGCTTTGACTCCAAGCTCCAACAATATCGATATCTCCACCAACAGAACGGCCTTTAAATTCATCAATCTTTACAAGTGTTGGAACCTTGGTCATTAGTCCTAAAACTAAAGCCTCACCAATATTTAAAGAGGGTAACTGACCTACCAAATCATCTGATAAGGATTCACTTGCAGATTGAACATGTTTCTGGTCTTTAGGTTCTACAAGCCTTAAGATAATCATATTGTTTGCCTGGGACAATGCGTCCTGATCCACGGTTTTAGGTGATTGGCTTACAAGACATAGACCTAAACCAAATTTACGACCTTCACGTGCAATTCTTTGAATCCAATACTTACATTTTGTATTCCTATTATTAGGAGCTAAAATATGAGCCTCCTCTAAAACACAGAATAACGGAAATCCCAGTTTGGTCTTATCTCCATGAACATAATCTTTTCTACTTTTTAAGGCTGTTCTTAATACATGTTGAACTAAAACCTCCGCAACCCTCTCATCCACCTGACCTAAATCAATGATGTTGGCCTGCCCTAATTTGATATTGGATAAAATATCAGAGGCATTGGAATTAAATAGATTGCCATATCTTGAAATCATATCATCGATCTTGTTTAAAACATCGGTCATTCTATTTCTATCCTTTGAATCATAATTGTCCTCATCCAAGGACCATCTTTCAAGTATCCCACGTATATTTTCTAAAAAATCATTTGACGCGTGTATTCCTTCCCTTATCTCGCTTTTTGCTTGTTTAAATGCCTTTCTTAAATATCTTTCCTGTATGAATGCACTGCTACTTTTAATGTTTGCAAGATCCAATAATTCTGAAAATTCCATATAAAGCGGATTTAATATAGGCTGTATAACATTCACATCACCATTTGTAAATTCAGCACCCACATACTCTGAGTGCATATCAAATATCAAGGGACAGCCATTCTTCTGAAGTAATCCGTCAATAAGCACACTTACGGTATTGGATTTACCTGCACCTGTCATAGCAAGTATTGCAAGATGTCTTGAAACCATCTTATTAATATCAACATTCACCTCAACATTTTCATTAGAGATAAGATGTCCCAATTTAAGACCATTTGGATCCCTGAATACCTTATCAAGGACTTCATCACTTGCAAGTTTAATCTCGGTTCCTGGCTGTGCAGGTGTTCTAGGTATCTTTAAATGGTCCACATCTCCAAGTATTCTTACAGAACCCTTAATGTAGTAGTCATCACCTTCAATGTTTCTAATTCTCTCAATCGTATCTGGATCATATATATCCACATTTAGAGATACGCTTCCACGTACCAGGGATTCTATCATACCCAATATGATCTTATTATCATACTCCAATGTAACATATTCACCCATTTTAGGCATTTTCTTAGATATAAAACTTACATTTGTAAGTGAAGTTTCACCTACACATCTTCCTATAACATTGTCTTCCATTCTAACACCCTTAAATGATTTAAACAAAAATAAACAAATTAAATTTCCATTAATACCTTAAATAGCAATCCTAAATAAATCAATGAAAAATAAACCAATTAAATTTCCATTAAAACATAAAACAGATTAAACCGTAATCAGATTTCCTACCACTTTAATCAATTATCATCATTTGGCCTAATAGTTTCTAATAAATCCAATGAAAAAGCTAATTTAACATTTCCCTACCTGACTTTTCATATAATCCCACAATCTCCGCAAGCTCTAGAATGTTTTTATTATGAATTACCACTTCATTATGAGCTTTTTTAAGAAGATAAGGATAACCTTCAACAGATTCCCTCTTGATTATAGAAATTACCTTTTCAATCTCCTTTTTATTTGCGTGATAAGGCAATTCTACCTTCAATACATTCTTATAATCCTCAAGTCTTAGATAAAAGACCGTAAACTCCAATGATTTAAAGTAATTGTCCATTATGGGAAAATCATAGGTAAACTCATCCTTAACCTTCTTATGAATCGGATTCGAATATCCCTTTAATTTATTAAAACGTTGAAATATTGACATATCCGGAATATTACTGTGGAAATATTCGTTAGTTGTTGAAGTTTTTGAAATAGCTATTAAACCTTTATCAAACTTCAAGAGATTATACATATACTCCAGTTTAGATGTATAGATATCCTTAAGCTTTTCCTCATATGGAAATATCCTGAATAAATCCCCATAAACAGACCCGTCAATCATATAATAGTCAATATCGTAATCGTTAAAACATTTTACAGCATTGTCAATCTCGAAAAGGTTCATCTTATTTCTAAGTTTATCCGTAAAATTCTTCTGATGCTCGGCAATATTAAAATCAACCTTTTCAATTGAATCCAAACCGTTATTTCTATTATAAATGTAGCTAACAGCGCCAACGGCATAAAGGTTAAATGCCAGGAATTTACGTGAGGAATAGCTACCATCACCTGCAGCTATCTTAAAGTTATCATTAGACTCCGGAATATCTGTAAAATTCCAAAATTTATCTATGTCAAAATCAGATTGTTCAAAATCTTCAATCTCTTTTTGAATTGAATCTTTCTTTTTAATTGCTTCCAAATATAATGATTCTAACACATTAAGTCCTCAATTTATATAATAATTTCTAAATATGAAAATAATGTAAAAAAAATAGTAAAAAAGTAAAATAATAAATAAGATTTAACATTTATTCCTCTGAAGCTTTCCTAATTCCAGAAACTATTTCCTTGACTTTATTTGTAACATCATCTGTTTCCTCAACAACAGTTCCTGTAACTATTATATCTGCTCCAGCCTTAGCAGCAATATATGATGATTCGGCATCTCTAATACCACCACCAACAACCAACATAACATCGGTTGCAGCCTTAGTGTAAGCTATCATTTCAGGAGGTATCTGTTTATCCGCACCAGAACCAGCTTCAAGATAAACATATCTCATACCGAATGATTCTGCAGCCATCGCATATGCCGCCGCAATTTTAGGTTTATTACGTGGTATAAGTTTAGCTTCACCTACCCATCCAACGGTTCCACCAGGTTCCACAACTATATAACCCATTGGAATCCTTTCAATACCTGATTTTTTAACACCATATGCCCCAATACTTTGAGCTCCAACAATGTAATATGGATTGCTTGAGTTAAGATAACTCATAAAGAATATGGCATCCGCGTATCTGCTAACATTTGATGAATTACCTGGGAAAATAATAATAGGCAAATCAATATTTTCTGATAAAGCTTTACAGGTAGAATCCACTTGATATTGATCAACAGTAGAGCCCCCAATCATAATACCGTCAGTTCCACCTTCAATAGCTGCTTTTGCAATTTTAACAGCATCCTCAGCTGATTGTTCATCCGGATCAATCAATGTTAAATGTAGAACATGATCTTTTCTAATTTCATTAAATTGTTCTTCAACAATGTTCATAGATTATCCCTTTAATAAATAATTGGTTAATTAAAAATTATTCCATAGAATAAAATAAATCATAATTATATTTTTTATCATCTTATTATAAAAATTTTATTTATTTAAACATTATTTTAGGAATACCCATATAAATAAAAATTAATGATTATTAAATTGACCAATATTATGATTGATAAATCCTAATTCAAATAAGAATAGCCAAATCCCAACAGTTAAAACTGATAAATTTCAATTCCAATAAAAATAGATGAAAACCAAATAAACAGTTAAAATTAATAAAAAATAGTATATTATTTATTTTTGCAAAATAAATAAAAAATGATTAAAGAGAATAAAGTTTATCCTCTAGGTTCTTTTGCTTTGAATCTTAATCCTTTGTAACCACATTTTCTACAATTTGTAGCAGCAGCAGGATTACGAGCTCCACATTTTAAGCAAATTTTTACATTAAAGAGTCTTTCTTCAGCTTCTTCAAATTTTGCCATGATTAATCCTCCCTATAAAAATAATTAGTAAAAAAACACTAATCCAATGATTAGCTATGATAAAATTATAATGAAAATAAGTCTATTCATTACTATTATTAAAATATATTGTATTAATAGTATTTAAAGATTAGGTATTTTAAAGATAATTTCAATAAAAAACCAAGATTTTAATAAAATTAAATATTATTTTATTTAAAATACCAATCCAATAAAACACGTAATTTTAAAAACCAATATAAAATATCAATTCAATAAAAACCCGGTTTTTAAAAAACTAATATGGACTATTCCTTATACTGATTTAAAAACTGATTTTGAACATCCACAACTTCCGCACTGGTTTCCTGTTCACTATATAACTCCAAAAGATCATGATTCAATTCTATAAATGTATGACCCCATTTAAATCCGTCCATTAAATCTTTGGCCTTATCTTTAAAACCTGTAATATAAAATGTTGCGGCAATAGCTTCAACGGTAGATAATGTACATGGCTTTCCATAATTTACGGGATTTGTAGCTATTAGAAACGGAAGTGATCTGTGATATTTTGAAAGTGAGAAGAATGTTGCAGATTTGTTAACTTTATTCCAGGAACAATCAAGACCTACCACTCCCCTTCTCTCCACATATTTCCTATCTTCCATTGACACTGATTTATCACTAAATGGATTAAGAACAATGGCTCCCCTTGGAATTTTACGAATCTTATAAACCAATCTGGCTTTACCTTCCTTTTCAAGTTTTATAGCAGTACACTTTTTCTTATCACATTCATTAGCATGAAAAATTGTAACATCCATAATAAAACCTTTCTTAAATATTAAATAACCTATTTTATTTATATTTAATCTCATTAATATAATATTCCTTAAATCTAATAAAAATTTAAGATTCCCATAATGAAAATAGAACCAGCACACTAATCATGTCCCAAACAGACACCCCTCGGGAAAATATAGAAAGACAAATATCTTAAAAACAAAGCCTCAAAGAAAAAAGATAATCAATTGAAAATTTTTAAAAAAATAAAAAAGGAAATAAAAATTAAGCAGATGAATTAGTTCCGTTTGTTAGATTTCCTGCTTTATATGCATCAACATATTTAACCAAAGTATTGTAATCTGATTTGGATACACCTAACATATCATATACTTTAGGAGCATTGTTTGAATGTTTAACTTCAATTGATCTTAATAATGGCTCTATATAATTTGCATATAAATCACAGTAAGTTGAACCATCACATTTAACAGTGCCGTTAGATATTACATATATAAGATAGCTTTGTCCGTCCTTCTGTGCGGAACAGATATATACATTGTAAATCGCCTGGGAACTGTTGCCCGCTGTAGAATTATTTACAGCCTGTGATGTTGGAACAGCAGTTGAATAATAAATTGTCCAATTTAAACCATTATACTCACGGTATTCCGGTTCAGGTAATCCGCTTTGAATTTGAAGAATATCTAAAATCAAAGTATCGTTATCACATGAAGACATGTTATATTCGATACCATTTGATTTATCTTTATAACTTGCTCCCCAATCCTTAAACTTGCTGGAGGTATTAGCCGGAGACTGTTCTGTTACATTTCCCTGAAATGAACCACTCATAAACTTATTGTCAAATGGAGTAGTATCCTTGCCTATTCCAAAAGGATGTAAAGCAAAAACACCTATAACCACAGCAACAATTATAATGAGAGCAACTATACCAATTAAGTATTTTCTTTCCATTTAGATTCCTCTCTAATTTGACCTCTATCTAAATAAAATTATTTTATCTTAGATTTAAAATATAAAATAAAATTATTTTATTCTCGATATAAAGTTTTATTCATATAATATATACTTTTTAGTATAAATATTTCTTTATTTTATTTAAATAAATCATCAGCAAATGATTGATTTATAATTAGATTTAAATAATTAATATTATAAATAAAATATTGTATTTTAATAAAATATATGTGATAGAATGAGACAGAATAATAAAGTTCTATTAGTTATATTAATTTTAATTGTAATACTTGCATGTATTGTGACTTTAACACATATTACAAATACTCAAGAGAATACAATTAATACCACTGTTGCAGGAAATAACACAAATGGTACTGTATATAAAACCATTTGTGGTAATGCATCAAGTAATGATACTGTTGTTTTAATTTTAGGTGTACATAGTTTTGAAAGCGGTATCCATAATGCTACAAATGAAACCGTAATCAATATGACAAAAAACAACACATTAAACAAGAAATATGTCATATACTTCATCAAATTGAATATGGATGCACCTGGACTTAATACAAGTGCTTATCAGACCAACAGACATATGGGAGAGATGCTTGCAAATGAATATATTGTTCATGACTTAGCACAGTATCATCCATTTGTGGTTGTTGACGTTCATGAAATGGAATATTATTGGGATCCCGTTAAATACATTCAAGTAATAAGTACTAACTCACCTACCGCAGTTCAATATGGACATAAAATGAGTCAGGACACAGGTATTGAGGAGTATAACTTTACTGAGGGTACTTCACCACAATGGGTAACAGAGCCTATTGCAGACCAGGGATTTAATACCATTCTATTTGAGACTGCACAGTCAGATAGTCAGGAAAACAAAACTAAAATTGCAGAATCTTTAATAAAAAGTATTGACAGCTTCACACCAGCTTAATACTTTTATTTATCTTTTATATAACTAATTAAAAATTAGAATATTTTATTATTAAAAAAAACTGATAATAGAATATATTTTAAAAATCTACTTTTTCTTAATTTTTTATTTTTTTTAAATTCCAACATTTATACAAAACATATCTATTTTTTTATTTGAACTATATATTCAATTAAACAAACTTAAAAATCAATATAAAATAATAAATACTATTTAATACATAATAACCATTGACATAATAAAAAAATGGAAGGTGTAATTATGTGTTCTACCGGAGGCCCAATGGGCGATGTTGACCTAAAAAGTCTTAAAACAAAAAAATACAAATGTAAGAAATGTGGCAATACATTTAGGGGTATTGGAAAAAAAGTAGTTTGTCCAAACTGTAAAAGTAAGGATACAGAATGTTTAGAATAAATCCACATTTTTTACTTTTTTTATTTTTAGTTAAGGTGCCGACATGAATATAGATTTTAATAATAATGACATAGTCTTTCTTAATGGAGAAACCGGCATAGTTGGTATATGTAAAATGGCCAACTGTGATATGCTCTTTATAGAAACATCAGATAACGAGGAGGTAGTATTATATCCTGAAGATGATGATATCATAGCAGTTTCTGCATTTGGAAAGGGTGAAAAATTCAAAAAAGGTATAAAATCACTTATTTACCTAACCCGTGATATGCAATCACCAATTATAATATTGCCTAAGGAGAATAAAGCATCAAATAGACTTCCAATGGTATTATCCGTTGGAGATACCGTAAGATTTGATTGTAATATAATTCCTGGAACACATCCCGAACAAGACATATTATGTTCCTGTGATAGTTTAAGTGGTATAAAAATTGAAAAGACCACCAAGGGTATCAAACTAAACCGTGAAGATATTGATTATGAAATTGAGGAATTTTAAAATCAATATACTCTAATTTTTTCTTATAAATAAAAACACTTTATATATAAACAATAAATATTATATCTGATGATATTAATATTATAATTTTATAAAAGTTTTAAGGTACTATTTAAATGATAACAGATTCATTATTTAAATTATTGGGACAGAGTATTTTTATTATAGTAGTCGCCATAATTGCACTACTTATCATTGTATTGATAATCGGAAGAATACAATTGAAAAACAATAGGCTTATTTTTCCAAGATTCATATTGGTTATTACGGATATATTCTATTCACCTCTTAAAAGCCTATCCAATTGGTTAGGTTTTGAGGATACAATGGTGGATCAGATGAGCGTATCATTAAGGAACCATGTGAATAAAACCAACTTCAATAAAACAGACAATTCCAGAAAGATACTTGTACTTCCGCATTGTCTTAGAAGTAGTGACTGTCAAGCAAGACTTGATGAAACGGGACTTGTATGTGACAAATGCGGCAAATGTTCCATTGGGGTTATTAAAGAAAAGGCTGAAAGCATTGGATATAAAGTCTTTATAGTTCCCGGAAGCAGCTTTGTTAAAAAGATTATTGAAAACAATGATTTTGATTCTGTTGTTGGTGTTGCATGTTATGAAGATTTAAATCTGACAATGATGAAATTAAACCAGTTTTCACCACAGGGAGTGCTCCTTTCAAAAACAGGCTGTTTCGAGACAAAGGTAGATGTGAGATCTGTTCTTGAAAAGATTGGATATTTTGATATCAAAAAAGAGAATAGAAAATCAAAAAATCCTGATTTAGAGATACACCATGATTTATGTATCAAGAAGGAAGATATTAAAAATTCCAAATAATTCTAAAATCTTAAACATTTTTATTTTATCTATTTAAAAAAACAATAACTAATTTTTCAAACTTTTTAAACTACTCTTTTAAATGTTTTAAAAGGAATTAAAACATAAATATAATAATAAATCAATAACTATAACTAATTTTTCAGACATTAAAAAAATCAAAAACACAGGTAGAATAATAAATCAGAAACATCTAATCTTTCAAATATTTAAAAATAAAATCAAAACATGAATAAACCAATATCAGAAACATCTAATTTTTCAAAAATTTAAAAATAAAATTAATTATGAAAGACTAATTTTAAAACCAAAATTTTGTAAAAATTTAGTTATTCCTAAAACTTTATTAAAATTGAATAAAACTAAAACAAACAATTTTTAACTTATTTTTTTAGATTTATAAAATCATAAATCCTAACTTAAATTTTTAAACAATAAAACAATATTTATATATTAAAAGAAAGAATATATAACAATTGATATTATAATATGATTTTTCAAAAAATATTATAATTTATGGCTATTTCTTAAAAATTTAGAAACCTTTAAATATGTTCATATGAATATACTTTCATATGTCTAGTGATGTTTGTGAAATAAAAAGTATAAGGGAAGATATTGTAGAGAAAGTTTCAAACAATATGTCATCATGTGACACATATAAGGAAACTGCTGATTTATTCAAGTTATTAGGAGATTATAATAGAATAAGAATAATATCTGCCCTTAAACAAAAAGAAATGTGTGTATGTGAATTATCATTACTATTAGATATGAGCCAATCCAGTATATCACATCAATTAAGAATTCTACGTAACAAAGGAATTGTTAAAAATAGAAAGGAAAATAAAAGAGTATTTTATTCATTAAACAATCCACAGATATATGAACTAATAAAGATAGGTGAAAATACATGTTGAATAATCATGAAGATGAAGACCACATTCATGAGAACCATGTCCACAATGAAGGGGATCATGACCATCATGAACATGATGATTGCTGTTCTGTTGATGAACATGATCATAGCCACAGTCATTCCCATGGACATAGCCACTCACACGGCCATAGTCACTCTCATGACCATGGCGGAGGCTGTGCATGTTGCAGTGATGAGGGAATACTTTCAGACATTGGTGAAGAGGAGGAAAAATCCAGGGAACCATACTATAAAATTGGATTTGGTATAGCTGCATTTATTGTTGCATACATCTTAAACCAGTTAAATTTTGCAAGTGGAGCAATATATAGCTCAGCTAATATTGCATATGTATTATACATAATCATGGTATTATATGTTGGTTATGATACCATATGTGAAGGTATTGAAGGAGCTTTACATGGACAGGTAAGAATTGAATTACTTATGGTGATTGCTGTTGTAGGTGCTTTCCTATTAAACAGTGCTCCTGAAGGTGCCCTATTAATATTGTTATATTACATATCCGAGTTTCTTGAAGATTTATCAATTGACAGATCTAAGAAATCAATCAGCAATCTTGTAAAATTATCCCCAGATACAGCTATTGTAAAAGTCGGGGATAAAGAAGAGGAAAGAAATGTGGATGACATTAATGTTGGAGAGGTTGTAATTGTAAAACCTGGAGATAAAATACCAGTAGATGGTGAAATCATAAAAGGTTCAACATCTGTAAATCAAGCCTCAATTACAGGTGAAAGTTTAGCCGTTTCAAAGGATGTTGGAGATGAAGTCTACTCATCAACAATAAACGAAGAAGGTTACATTGAGATAGAAGTTACAAAATCATCTGACAATACCGTATTTGCTAAAATTGTAGATTTAATAAAGGAATCCGAGGAGAAAAAAGCACATATTAATATATTTGTAGATAAATTTGCAACATACTATACACCTTGTATTGTAGTTCTTGCAATCCTTGTTGCTGCTGTTCCAACATTGTTCTTTGGTCAGCCTTTCCAGACATGGGCCTATAGGGCACTATGTCTACTTGTAATTTCCTGTCCTTGTGCTGTTGCAATATCCACTCCGGTTTCAATGATATCCTCCATTACAGCAGGTACCAATAATGGTATCATTATAAAAGGTGGGGAATATATTGAGGAACTAGCCAATACAAAAGCGATTATGTTTGATAAAACAGGTACCCTGACTGAAGGAAACCTAAAAATAGATAATATTAATCCTTTAGACGGCATTGAAAAAGAGGAAATCATTAGAATTGCATGTTCCATTGAAAATCAATCAAAACATCCTATTGCAAAAACCTTCAATGACTATAAAAAAGAAAACAAGCTCAAATTATATGATGTGGAAGACTTCAAATCCATATCTGGAAAAGGACTTACAGGCTCAATAAATGGTGAAAACTATTATATAGGAAACAAAGAATTATTTAACTTCAATAATTATTTAGAATCCGAGTTAAGTAATATTCTTACTGACGAGGCTAAAACAACCATATTCATTGGTACTGAAAATGAGATATTAGGAAGCATTACCCTAAATGATAAAATCAGAGATGATACCCCAAGTACAATAAATTACTTAAAATCCAAAAACATTAAAACCATGATGATTACAGGGGATAACCAAAAAACCGCCGAACTCGTATCTAATGAAATCGGATTAGATAAATATTATTCAGATTTATTACCTGAAGATAAAGTAAATATTGTGGAAAAGGTTGTTGCAGAAGATAAACACGTTGCAATGGTTGGTGATGGAGTAAATGATGCACCTTCACTTGCCATGAGTAATGTCGGTATTGCAATGGGTATGGGATCCGATGTGGCTATTGATACCGGGGATATCATTCTAATGAATGATGAAATTTCAAAATTATCATATCTAATAGCATTAGCACGTAAAACCATGCAAGTTGTAAAAACAAATATTGGCGTTGCAGTTGCCGTAAAGGCAATTCTTGCAGTTGTTGCAATTCTTGGATTCGTCTCCCTTTGGGAAGCAATTACTATTGGTGATGTTGGTCTTACACTTTTAGTTGTTGCATATGGATTAAGACTCTCTAAATTCTAGACAATTATATTTATTTATAATTGTCACTATTTTTAAGACCATTTTTTTAATTCCCATTATACTTATTTTAATTTTAAAATGGATAAAATAATTTTAGAAATTATTTTTAAATTTTCAGTTATAGTAATTATTTTTAAAAGAATAAAATTAATTTTAAAACCTAAATTCTCGATTTCAAAATATGCTTATTTCAGTTATTTTAATGTTGTTTTAAATATTGTTAAATACCAGAAAATCCTCTTTTATTTAAAAATTCAAATTTTATAAGATTAATCAATACTGGTTTTAAATATTGTTAAATATCAGAAAAGATTAAATCTTAAGATTCAAAATCTTATAAAAATAGAAAACTATTCCTAATTTTATCGTTAATTAGTAAATGGCTATCCATATTGAAAAAAGTTCTTTAAAAAAAAATAGATTAAAAATGGATAAACTAAGATTTAAATTAAAAATATAAAAACATATTATTTTAAAAATAGCTGCTTTCAATATTAATCATTCTTCAATGATTTCTCAAAGTTTTCAAAGTCATAATATGCAAGTAGGTCTGTTGATTCAGGAGTTTCTCTAAATTCCTCAATGAAATTTTCAAGATCCCTGAAGAATTCCCTTTTTCTCTGTTTCAAGTCATCAATTTCGGAATAATCCTTTTTCAATGTAATGACCAGTTTCAAATCATCGGTTTCAAGCTCTATTTCAGGATAATCTGAAGAGATATATTCCTCGAATTCATTAAATAACTCATCATCATCACTCATTGTATCACTGATTTTAACAATTAATTAAAGTTTCAACTATAATTAGATTTATTCAACACCCTTAAATAAATTTATTATAAAACATCCGTAGGAACATTACTTTAAATATATTTAAGATGTTTAAAAAAAAAGGATAATTAATTTAAATTATCCTTAAAACTTTAAACTGTTTAATACAAGAGATTTTTTTGAGTCTTTTAAAATGGTTGAGAAATGAACCAATCCAAAAAATATAAAAGATATTTTTTAAGATCAATATTCGTAAAATCCTTTACCTGCATTAATACCTAATTCGCCAGCATCTATTTTTTCCTTTAAAGCTTTTGCAATTTTACCTTGAATGGAATCAGGGTTTTTAGATTCCGGATTCATGACAGCAATATTATACAATGTCACTAATCCAACTACATCAGCAATTTGGAATGGGCCCCTTGGTGCACCAGTTGCAAGCTTCCATGTTAAATCCACAGTTTTAGGTTCAGCAACGCCTTTAACCCATAACAATAATCCCGCATGTAAAAACGGTACAAGCAATGAATTAAGAATATAACCAGGTTGCTCTTTTAATACCCTTAAAGGAATCATACCAATATCCTCTGCAAAATCGGCAATTTCCTCAATATATTTAGGGTCGGTTTTTGCCTGAGGCATAATCTCTGCAGTGTTATTTTTCCAAATGTTATTTGCAAAATGGAAAGCCAAGTATTTCTCAGGCCTTCCTGTATAATCTGCAAATTGGCTTGGAAGTAAGGTTGAGGAATTTGTAACGAGCACAGTCTTCTCGGGAAGATACTTTGCAAATTGTTGATATAGATCAATTTTTTGTTCAGGGTCTTCTGCAATAGCCTCAATGACTAAATCTGCATCCTTTACAGCCTCTTCATGGCTAGTTGTTAAGGTTAATCCTTCATATGCTGCAATAGCTTTTTCCTTTAATTGATCAATTTCATCATCACTTAAATCCCTCTTATCAGATAAGCCTCTGCAATAAGCATCAGGATTGGTTTTCATCTCTTCCAATGTTTCAAGATATATATTTTTCAATCTTTCAAGTTTAGGTTTCGCCCTTTCAATTGAGCCTTCGCTTCTAAGCCAAATTGTAACATTAAACCCTTTAAAAGCAGTTTGATATGCAATTTGACTTCCTAAAACCCCACTACCTGCTACGGTAATATTTTTATATGTCATTTTTATATCCTCCATTAACCAATTTTTTTAAAAAATAAAATCAATTGTCCTTAAAAAAATCTTTTAAAGATTCTTGATTCATTTAATTCAATTAAAAATTTTAAATTCATTTATTGTAATCTATCCCCGTAAGTCTGAATCCACCAAATTGGGATTTATATTTAATATTTAATCCAATTAGAAGAGGAGTTACCACCTCTATTAATTGTGCCTTTTCAAGAGCACCAGCATCAATCACATTTATACCGGGAATTTTTTCAATCAAGTCCTTTGCAATATCCTTTGAATCTTTATCATCCCCTGCAATAATACAATCACAGTCAATAGGTTCCGGAATATTCAAAAGCAAACTATTGCTGATATTATTAAAAGCCGCAATTACCTTTACGTCTTCACCTTCAAGAAGTTGAGCCGTTCTTTCAGCTGCAGATCCTTCAGGTAATTTAATAATCCTCGAAACTTTACCTCCAATAGCAGTTTCCAAAGGAACTGTAGCATCTAAAAGGATTTTACCTTTTACAAATGGCTTAATAGTTTTTAAAGTAGCGCTTTGAGCTTGTAAAGGTACAGTCATAATGAGAATGTCCCCTTCTTTTGCAGCATCCCCATTAGCCAAACCTTTAATTTTTATATCATAATCTTTTAGTTCCTCAAGTGTCTCCTCAACTATTTTAATAGCTTTTTCTTCCTTACGTGATCCGACAATTACTTCCTCACCTGCAATAGCCAATCTTTTCGCAATACCTAAACCTTGCGGTCCGGTACCACCAATTACGCTTACTGTCAAAATTTACACCACCTAATACCTTTTAAAAGTTATAATTTTATAACTCCTTAAACATAATATAAAAATACACATTAATAAATAATCCTATTAAAATTGAATAAAAATATATATAAATAAATAAAATATAAATAATTATATATTTATTTTTTATAAAACTATAAAATGTTCAATAATAAATAAAACATGTGTTCAAGTATTTCAGGGAAAAGACACTAAAGAAAAAATTATAAGATTCAATAAAAAAAAATCGAATTTCATATACAGAAAATAGAATAGCAGTTAAATTAATATATTGATTTATAGAATTTTCTTGTATTTTAATACATGAAAAAAAAATTTTACACCCTATGATTTTTGGGAAATTTAAAAAAAACATGGACAATGTGCATATTAAATAAAAATAGACTTACACACATGTATAAATTTTAAATAAAAAAACTGTCTTAAAACAATAATAATTTAAAAATTAAAACAAAAACAGTGAAATAAATAAAATTAATTGACATAGACCAACAAAGAAAAAATATTTTTAATTATTATAAAAGTTTATTGAATAATTAAATAAATTTTTGGGAATAGTGAAAAAATGATTAACTTAGTTTAACATATAATATGGATAATTCAGACAGATATTTATGCAAATCCTCCACTGTGTATTTATCTAAGTTATCAATCCAGTAATAGGATATTTTCATCATTCCTCCAATAATCCACTGAGTTATGTAATCTGCAGGCGCATTATAAATAAGACCCTTTTCTTCCCCTTCACTTAATTTTTTAAATAGATTATTTTCCATCAAATCAAAAAAGTGGGATAAAAATAGTATTTTATTGGAATTTTTTGAAAAATAGCTAAATAAATCTTTATTCTGATTCAAATAGTCTACAGTAATGTTTACCATATTCTTTCTGTATTCCATTGATGAAAGGGAACTGGAATTAGTTATTTTATCCCCATAACCATCAGTTATAACTTTAAAAAAATATTCTAACAACTCTTCCTTATCTTCAAAATGATAATAAAAGGTACTTCTTGGAATATTAGCTTCCCTACAAATATCTATAATTTTTATATCATCATAAGAATTTGTTTTAAGCAACTTTTTAAATGCCTCGACAAGGGCATTGTCAACCTCTTCCTTTTTTGACATGGAAACCACTGAAATATTTAACCTCTAGCCAGCTGCTGATGAGCTCTTGCAAGGTGACCTGCTGCAAGTGCACCTAAAAGTGAAAGTTCTCCTGCAAGTACAGTAGATATAACGATTTCTGCAAATTTACGAGCTCCACCATCACCTTTTACACCTAGAATATTAAGACCTTCGCTAGCTGTTGCAAGGGAAGTTCCCCCACCAACGGTTGCAATAGGAACATCAGGCATATTTACAGAGAAATATAAATCCCCGTCCCTATCCTCTGCCGTTGTAATTCCAATAGAACCTTCACTTACATGAGCCGCATCCTGACCTGTTGCAAGGAAAATAGCAGCAATCATATTTGCATAATGAGCATTATAAGCCATACTACCTGCAACAGCAGATCCCAATAAGTTTTTAGCCGTATTAACTTCCGCAATAGCTGCAGCAGTGGTTTTTAATTTAGCTTCCACAACATCTTTTGGAATTAATATATCTGCAACAAGTGACTTTCCTCTACCTTCAATCATATTAATGGATGCAGGTTTTTTATCAACACATACATTACCACTTAATGCAATATGTACGGCATTTGTTTCCTCTGCCATTTTGTTTAATACCTTTTCCGTTGCAATGGTAACCATATTCATACCCATACTGTCACCAGTAGAGTATACAAATCTTGGATAAATATAATCCCCAACAACAAATATTGGATCTATCTTAAGCAATTTTCCATGTGAGGTAGTAGATTCCGCAATCTCTTTAAGTTCTTTGAAATTATCCTCAAACCATTTTTTAACATTTAATGCATCCACAGCAGAAGGTGCTTTAATAACAGGTGCCCTTGTCATTTTATCATCAATAATTCTAGCATTGACACCGCCAGACGCTTTAATGGTAGAGCATCCTCTGTTAATGGATGCTACAAGTGCACCTTCTGATGTTGCAAGGGGTATGTAAAATTCCCCATTTACCTCCTCACCATTTATCAATAATGGTCCTGCCACACCAAGAGGTAATTGGATTGCACCAATCGGATTTTCAATATTCTTCTTAAATACATTATCCATATCAAGGGTATAATGTGAAACATTTTCCAGACTAGTAGAGGTATATTTTTCAATAAATTCCCTTCTAACATCAACAGCCTCGTCAATAGAATCAGTGTATTTTTCTATCTGGTAAAGTTTCATTTCACCATTGAGTAATTTTTCAATAATTTGAGATTTATCCATTTTATAACCTAACCACTCATAAACTATTATTAAACCAAAAGAACATAGCAAAATTAATTAATTCCAGCTTGATGAAGTAAATCTACAAGTTCTGAAGGTTTTTTAGCAACATGAACTCCAACCTTCTCAAAAGTTTCGGTTTTTGTTTTTGCAGTTCCACTACTACCTTCAATAATAGCACCTGCGTGTCCCATTCTTTTACCTGGAGGTGCAGTTCTTCCTGCAATATATGAAACTACAGGTTTTGAAATATTATCCCTAATATATTCTGCTGCCTTTTCCTCAGCATTTCCACCTATTTCACCTATAAGTACAACTGCATCAGTATCGTCATCATCTTCAAACATTTGAAGAACCTGTGTATAATCTGTACCCACTACAGGATCTCCACCAATACCAAGACAAGTACTTTGACCAATGTTCGCCCTTGTAAGTTGACTTGCAACCTCATAGGTTAATGTTCCACTACGGGAGATAACTCCAACATTTCCCTTTTCAAAAATATGGGTTGGCATGATTCCCATTTTACCAACACCTGGTGTAATGATTCCTGGAGTGTTAGGTCCTATAACAGTTGTATTGTTCCTTTTAGCATATTCGACAAGTTCCATTGTATCATGAACTGGAATATGTTCTGTTATTATTACAACTAAATCAAAGTTTTTAATTGATTCAAATGCAGCATCTTTTGCAAAAGGTGCTGGTACAAAAATAATGGAAGAATTAATGTCTTCATTTTCTTTTGCTTCACGAATAGAATTATAAACAGGTACACCAAAGTGTTCTTGTCCTCCTTTACCCGGAGTTACACCTGCCACAATATTAGTATTATATTCAAGCATTTGCTGTGTATGGAATGAACCTTGTTTACCTGTTATTCCTTGAACTAAAATCTTAGTATCATTATCTAACAAAATCATATTATCACGTAACTATTCTTAAATTTATAATTACTTTATTTGAAAATCTAAACCATAACAAGTTTTTTAAAAACCCTTATTTTAACACACAATAATTTAGAAATATAAAAATTAATTTAAATATAATATTTAATCATTATATAATATATTTACTTTATATCTATTAATTAATAAAAGTTTCTAAATATAAAAGGTAATTTAATCAAGAAATAATAGACTTTTAGAATAGAATATAAAAACTGTACTTTAAAGCATTAAAAGAAATTAAGGCTATTTAATATAAAATTAATACAAAAGATTATACAAAGACTTAAAGTCAACATTCCATTCTATATTAATCATTACAGATAATAAAAAACAATTCTCAATTATAAAAATAGCTAAACTTGAATAATTATCATGAAATAATTAAAAAAAAGTAATTCAAAATTATAAAAATAGCTAATTATTATATTTAAGAAAATTAAAAAAAGTTATAAAAATTAGGAATTATCTTAAAATTCTTGTTTTGTTTTCAAATGGAACAGCTAAATCAAGGGTATTTCCATTCATGAAAGCTGTTGCACTTACAATTACACTTCCAGGAATTACATTACAAGGAGTACCATATTCTACAAGATAAGTATTCTTACAACCAAGTGCTGCACCAATCATTGAAAAAGCTATAGTACCCATAGATTCCAAACCATTTACTGTAGCACAGACTACAGGATCATCTGTTTCATTAGATACATATCCTACACCGGGAATCTTTCTAACCTTACCACTTATCGGTTTACACACATCATGTACTGCAAAGAAATTTGAGGCAGCTTGAATTGTTGAATTCGCAACGTCTTCAACAAATGGTTCTCCACCATATGTATCAAAATGTAAAATTACGCTATCAGGATAGATATCATCTTGAATATCAGCCTCAGCATAGGATACTCCTTCACCAGCACTTTCTTTATCCTCAGAAATACCTGTCAAATCACCGAGATTTTCAGCATTATCCCTCATCAAATGAATGATGCCCCTATTAACTTCCTCAAGTAAATCATCTTCAACATAAGCGGCAATCACCAAATCATCACCGGTTACATTTGTTAAAGCTGCTTTATAAGCACCCAAATCTAATAATTTTGGAATATCTTTATTTATATTTTTAATCAAAGATTTACTACAAGAAACATCATTAGAAGATATATCTGCTCCAAATACTGTAAGTTTCATAATACACCCTTTTTTTATTTAATTAATCGAATCATTTAAAATTACTAAATCTAATTAATTATAATTTTTAAAATTAATATTATTTATTATTTTATAATTTACTTAAAAATCCTAAATTAGGGAACATGTGTAATAAAATTTAATATCTAATAACTTAAAATATATTATTAAGTAATTTAAAAATTAGTTTTTAATTTTTTAAAAATAAAGAATTTAGTTAGATGTTAAAATGTACTCACAAACAAAGATAGCTATACCAATTGCTCAGAAAGAGAAAGAGGATGTAATTGAAGTTGCACATGACTGTATACGTAAAGGTGCAGATATTC
The DNA here is from genome assembly GCF_000320505.1 of Methanobrevibacter boviskoreani JH1. NCBI lineage: Archaea > Methanobacteriati > Methanobacteriota > Methanobacteria > Methanobacteriales > Methanobacteriaceae > Methanobrevibacter > Methanobrevibacter boviskoreani. The sequence continues at coordinate 157,529 of NZ_BAGX02000010.1, read as the reverse complement.
TTGAATTCCGCATTGATGCAATGAACAATCCTACAAGTGATTTAATTGTTGAAATTGCAAAGGAAATCAACTTCCCAATGATTGCAACCAATAGAATTGATATTGAAGGGGGCTCCTTTAAAGGTAGTGAAAAGGAAAGAGTTGAACTTCTAAAATCCATTGCACCATATGTTGACTATATTGACATAGAGCTTGTAACAGATGATAAGTATATCGAGGAAATCAAAAATACTGGTACAAAAACCATTATTTCCTATCACAACTTTGAAAAAACACCTGAATTAAATGAGTTAACCTACATAGTTGAGAAGGAAAAACAGATTGGAGACATTGCAAAAGTTGCTGTAATGCCTGAGAAATTAGAGGATACACTAGTCATACTGGCAATACTTTCAAGATTTGATGATACCATTGCAATTTCAATGGGAGAACTCGGAAGCTATACACGTGTCATGGCATCCAAATTTAATTCACCGATAACATTTGCTGCAGGAAGGGATGTTACAGCACCTGGACAATTAGATATTGAAACTATGAAAATGCTATTGAACATGGATATTATGGATGATGACGAGTTAGATGATATTAATTAGATTAACCCAATTATCCATAATACAATTTACCTTAATATCTCTTAACTAAAATACTCAAAAAACTCCCAATAAATCAATTAGATAATTCTTAACTAAAATATTATCAAATAACTTCTAATAAATCAAATAAATAAAAAGACATTTTAAAAAACTTAAAACATGACACATTCTAAACAAAAAAAAATCTTTAGAAACTTTTAAATTAAATAAGTTAATTAAAGTTTAAAACTAATTTTTAAATTACTCACAATAATATGGTGTTTAAATGAAAAATCATACCAAATGGATTCTTTCATTTATTATAATCATATTGGCTATAATTGGAACCATAGGATTTATGAGTTTTAATGATGCTTTAATTGTTGATTTAAAACTCAATGGCGTAACAGTGAAATCGGATATTCATACTCTTAACTTCTTAGAAGATAATGATCAAATGAATAGTGACATTACAAACTATGTAAAAGAGGAAATGATCAATGAGAATTCTACTGTGGACAGTATTAAATCAGGAGTTTCCAACATAACACAGAAATATGGTTATACTAACACAGAAATTAACATTAGATCCGAGTTTGGTGACGATACCTTACCAATGTTTTTTAATGTGCAAGGTACTTCAATGGTACCAACATTTCATGATGGAGAATCCGTTATTGTAAATAAAACCCATGATGTTTCCGTTGGAGACTGCGTAGTTGCAGATAGTCCCGAATATGGACGTATCATAAAAAGGGTAAGTCAGGTTAATGGTAACGAGGTTTATTTAACTAGTGATAATAAAGAAGTTAAATACCGATACGAGGATGGTTATACCATTAAAGAAGCGGGAATTAAAACCTGGGTTAATAAAAACAATATAATTGGTGTTGTCAAAATATCCAATATTACCAATAACACTAATTTAAATGTTTAAAATCAAAAATTTTTTAATTTTTTATTTTCATGTTCTTTTTAAACTCAAATTATAAACAAACTTATTTTAAATAATTATTTTTAAATTCAATCCTTTAATTTAAACTCTTAACTTTTCTAGAAAGATTTCTTAAAACTCTATTTATATCTTAAGCATAGTTTAAAATAGAAATCAATTCCAATCAATTTTTAAAAATAAAATTAAAACCTAGTTTTAATAAAAAATAGCAAAATAATAAAAATAAAAAAAATAAAGAATGATTGATTAAATTATACAAAAATACAATTAAAAGGAATTAACAACAATCAGAGGCAAGATAAAAAATTTAATTTAATCAAACATTCCATAAATATGAATCCAGTAATATAAGGTAAATTAGAAAATACTATAATAATAGTACTTTCCCGTGTTTTGTGTGATTTATATAGTTAACAAAAATGTTTAAAGAAGAATACTATTATATAGCATCTTCTCCAGTTTCACCAGTTCTAATTCTAACTAATTCTTCAACATTAGAGACAAATATTTTTCCATCTCCAATATCACCGGTTCTACCACCTTCGCAGATAGCTTCTACAACTTTATCAACATCTGAATCAGAAACAACTAATTCAACACGAGTTTTTGGAAGTAAATCAATACAATAATTAGATCCTCTATAAGTTTCTTTAACACCTAATTGAGTACCTCTTCCTTTGACTTCAATAACAGTCATACCTTTAAATCCAGCTGCATCTAAAGCTTTTTTTACATCTTCAAATTTTTCTTGTCTAATAACAGCTATAACTCTTTTCATTTTAAAACCTCATAAAAAATTTATGATTTTACAAACTCCATATATAATTCTAATGTTATATATACTTCAATACATACAAGGTAATCAATTATCTCAATTATAATAAATTAATATAATTAATTATTTCCTCGAGATTTAAGTTAAATACATCTTCATCAATGAAATGAAGATAATAGGTTTTAATAACCTATTAAACTTCGATGATTGAAGAAGATCTTAATCTGAATTTATAATCTGTATCCAGATTCTCCATGGAGTTGAGTATCTAATCCTTTAACTTCAGTAGCTTCATCTACTCTAATACCCATTGTGACATCAAGTACTTTAGCAATGATGTAACTTAATACAAATGCATATATAACAGTTGCAACTGCTGCAATGATCTGTATTACAACTTGGTTTGGATTACCGTATAATAATCCAGCTGCTTCATTAATTGCTGGGTTTGCAAATATACCTGTTGCGATTGCTCCCCATAAACCTGACATACCATGGATACCGAATACATCTAATGCATCGTCGTAACCAAGTTTTGGTTTTAAGTAGTATAATGCAAAGTAAGATACAAATGATGTTACAAAACCAATAACTATTGCTGCAGGTACATCAACGAAACCAGCTGCAGGAGTAATTGCTACTAAACCTGCTACTGCACCGGAAATTGCACCTAATACAGTTGGTTTTCCTACTTTTACTTTATCGATAACTACCCAAGTGACTAATGCAACTGCTGCTGCAACGTTAGTTACAAGAATTGCGTTTGCTGCAAGACCGTTTGCTGCAAGACCTGATCCACCGTTGAATCCTAACCAACCAAACCAGAGGAATGCTGCACCAATTACAGAATATCCTAAGTGGTGAGGTAATAATGTGGTATCTTTACGAGGTCCGAGAACTAATGCTAATGCTAATGCACTTACCCCTGAATCTATGTGTACAACTGTACCACCAGCGAAATCAAGAGCTCCCATTTCCATTAACCATCCTCCACCCCATACCCAGTGAGCTACAGGGACGTAAACTAAGGTAACCCATAAAATAACAAATGCTACCCAAGCGGAGGTTTTCATTCTTCCTACTACACCACCAGAAATAAGTGCTGCAGTTAATCCACAGAATGTTAATTGGAAAATAACAAATAACAATGCAGGGATTGTACCGTTAAGATCATTTACACCCATTCCAGTCATAAACAGATTTGCTGGAGCACCAATCAATCCATTTATTGTTGAACCGAAGGCAAATGAATATCCATAACATACCCAAATGATACTTGCAACGGAAAATGCTATGAAAGTTAAATAAATTGTGTTTAATACATTTTTACTTTTACTTAGACCACTATAATATAAGGCAATACCTGGAATACTCATTAACAATACTAAAATAGTAGCCATAAGCATCCAAGCAGTATCACCTGGATTTAAAACAACCATATTATCTTCTTCTCTATAATATTTTTTAACAATAAATTAAATACAACCAACTTAAAAAGTGAATAGGTTTTGAATAATCTATAATACAAAAAATTTTTAAAAGGGCTTTTTTAAAATAAAACTTTTTTATTATCAAGGAAAAGATTTTAAACTAAATTTTAATTATTCAAACCTATGCATCTTTTTTACAAAAAATTTTTCAATTTAAAAATTTTTATAGTCGGAAGACGGAAACCATGTTCCGTTATATTAAGATTATCTGTAAGAGTATATAAAGGTTTCGGAAGTATACTTCCGATTACCCTCATTCTTTAAAAATGATAATTATACAAATTATAGTTAAGATTAAAAAATTCTATAAAAAAATTATTTTTATTTAAAAAAAATATAATATTGAATAAAATTATTTAAAAAAACTACAAATTAGAAAATAAAAGCCAATCGGAAAAACCATCTTAAAAATTTTCAAAAAAATGAATATTGTAATAAATTAAAAAAATAGATAAAATATGAATAATTTAATTTTTTAAAAAAAATTATATATAAAATCCCAATAATTAATAAAAAAAACTATAAATTGAATAATATTTTAAAAATAAATTATATAAACTAATAAATCTAAAGAAAGGTGATTTTTTCATAAAATTTCATAAAATATTACTGAATTTTTCTTAGGATACGGAAAATTTTGAAAAAAAAGATACTGAAAAGACAAGAATTTCCGCCGGAAAAAATCTGAAATAGAAAGTCTCCTCATAATTGTCATGAAAAAATCTTAAAAAATATTATGAAATCTAAAGGGTAATTAAAAAAATCAAGATCTGAAAAGAAAACAAAAGTATAAGTCAGATTATAAGAAACTATTAAAAAAATAGTCAATTAAAAAAAGCATCTATCTTCAAAATCTAAAAAAAACTAAAAAAATGTTAAAATTAGAAAAGAACCAATGAAAAAACAGCATTTTAAGAAAACATAAAAATAAAAAAAATTATTCATCTTCAACATAGAGATGTTTATTTAATTCCTTTCTGATATCATCAGGAATACGAATTGATTTTTGCTCATTAAAATCAAAATGAACCATCACAGCAGTACCTTTAGCACATAAACGACCATCCTGCCAAGCTTCGTGATATGTGGTAAAGGAACTATTACCAATTCTTAAAACATAAGTTCTTATCTCAACATCAGTACCATAAAACATTTGATCCAAATATTCATAAGTGGTTTTAACCATAATCAATTTCCAGTCATCATAACTTACGGATAAGTCTGGTGTAAAGATTTTAAAAATATCATTTCTTGCAAGTTCAAACCATGTTCCTAAAACATTGTTGTTTATGTGTTGTAGCGCATCGGTATCACCAAATAATGGTGTAACCATTATCTTAAACATTGTATCTCCTTAAATAAATTATTTAAATAAAAATCATCTATTTTTTTATTAAAATGATATTATATCTTATATTTAAACTATTATATAAAATGTTTTTTAATAAAAAACAGATTCAAAATCTTAAAAATCTACTGTAATCCCATTTAAAAAAATTAAACCCGCAAATTTTTTTAAAGACCCTGAAAGTTAGAAACTATGGTTATATTAAAATCTTAAAACTTTTATAATCCAAAAGTTACCAGTTAAGAATTCAACATTAAAAAAAATAAAATAAAATAATTAAAACTTGTATAATTCAATCATGACATGTATATTCATAGATTAAAACCATTATAATTTATAATGATTATTAAAATAATTAAAAGTAGATATGATTAAATTAAAAATATAAAAAAATTATAAAACAGATAATAATTGGAATAAAAAATTTAATAAGAAAAAATAGAAAAAAATACCCAAATAATTGCTAATAAATAATAGAACACAGATTATTAGAAAATATACTCAATAGTACTTTCTGAAACATTAAACTCATCAGCAATATCATCAATATCTTTTCTAATCTTAATTAAATCGTCCTTATTATCAGATGTAACCTTAAGTTTTGCAGACATAATCTGATCTATACCATCCAAACTCCAAAGGTGAATATCTAAAATATCCTCAACATTATCAATTGATAGAATTTCTCCTTTAAGATTTTCAAAATTATATAAATCCGGAACCCTTTGAAGTAAAATCCTAATACTGTCTATTAATGTTTTACCTAACTGATATATCAACCATATTGCTATTACAAGTGATATGATTGGATCAAGTATAGCTACATCCCAAAACATTAAAAGTACACTTAATACTAAAATAGCTAGCCATCTAAATACATCACCTAACATATGGTAACTGATTGCTTTTTCATTGTAAGTTTGACCCTTATAGACCTTATAAACAGACAAACCTTTAAAAAGTATACCTACAAGTGCAAATACAAACATTCCTTTTGCATCAGGTGTTACAACAGTAAATAATCTTGTTAAAGATTCATAAACAACTATAACTGATGCTACTATAACAGTACATGATGTAATTACAGCACCTAGAACAGAGAGTCTTTGATAACCATAAGTATATCTATCATTTTTCTCTTTAAGGGAAAATTTTTCAAGTATCCATGAAATTAATAGACAAAATGTATCAGTCATATCATGTATAGCATCTGATATAATAGCAATACTATTAGTATAAACACCACCGAAGATTACAAAAATATTAAATAAAAGGCTTAGAATCAATGTTATAGATATATTCCCACTAGCTTTTTTATGAAAATCTTTTGATTTCTCAGTTGTACATTGTGCCATATTATTTATTATATAACAATGACTTAAAAAAGATTTATATGAATATATGTACAGATATTAAAAAAATAGGATTTAGTTTTATAAAATAAGAATCATATTATCTGGAAACTATTAATAGAATATAAACTACTTAAAAGAAGCTTATTAAAAGTGAAATTCTAATTAAAAATTTATTTAACTTAATTATCCACTGAAAGTTATTATAAACAGCATTTTCAACTAAAAGAATATAAATTTTTAATTAATACTAAAAAATAACTTTTAGAAAAATAGATTTAACTTTAAAATCCCAAAGTGTCAAGTAATCTGTCTAAGACATCCAATATACTATCTTTAAATGGACCATTATTTTCCAACTTTAACGTTGATACAATGGAAGCGAATTGACCACTTTCATAGATATTAGATTTATTAAGACGTTTTACAATATATGCAGCCATATATGTATCCCCTGCTCCTGTTGGAGAGGATATTTTTCCTGCAGGACAAGCTTCAATATCATATAATCTCTTTTCATACCTATTATATATTAGAGATCCCTTACTATTTTCAGTTACTATAACCTCATTTGGACCTAAAGTAGATAAGTTTTTAACTGTATCTATTAAATCTAAGCTGCCCCCATATATGAACTCTGCTTCAAACTCATCTAAAAATAAAACATTCACATATTTTAGAATTTCTCCAAATTTATCAGGCATTGATTTTTTAACATAACCATTTAATGAATAATCCCTTAAAATTCCCTGTATTGAAAAGAATATCGGTAAATCAAAACCGCTTAAATATTTTAGCAAATCCAAGTCCACATCGGATAATAGCAGAGGGTTAATTAAGATTCCATCATAATCCTTTAAATCAATATTTAGATTTTTAAAGTCCTTAAGTGTAATTGGTATTTCTGCAAAATTGGACTTTTGAATCCTATTTGAATCATTTAAATATTCATTTATAAATATCAGTGTTTCATCTTTAAAGACAGGTATTATTCTATCTTCATTTGGAAAATTGTTTAATAGATACTCATCGTCTTTTGATAGAGCCGTAACAATTGTGTAGTCAGACTCTAAATTTTCCAAGACATATGACTCATAATATACGGCCCCTCCAATTGAGGATTCTGACTTGTTATTAAAAATATTCTTATCCCTTGTAATAGGACCAATAAGTAACAGATTGACCATACCATCACCTCCACAATAAATGGCTTAAAAAAAATATCAAGAATTATATAAAATTAAAATAGGATAAATAGTTTTCTATAGAATATGGCTTTAAATTAGAATTATGAAATTAAAAAAAAGAAAAGGAATTAAAAAAATAGATAGTATCTAAATACCTCTATCTTGCATTCTGTCTTCTTGGGATAAAGTAGACATGTCTAAACCTTTCATTGCTTCACCTAAGTTTTTGGAAACCTCAGCCAAAACATCAGGCTTATCATAGTTTGCGGTAGCTTCCACAATAGCATGTGCAAATGCAGGAGGATTATTGGATTTGAAGATTCCTGAACCTACAAAGATTCCATCTGATCCTAATTGCATCATTAATGAAGCGTCTGCAGGGGTAGCAATACCTCCAGCAGCAAAGTTAACTACAGGTAATTTACCAAGTTTTGCAGTTTCACGAACAAGTTCAATCGGTGCTTCGATATCCCTTGCATATCTCCAAATTTCCTCTTCATCTAAACCTTGAACAGTTCTGATTTCGCCCATAACCATTCTCATATGACGAACAGCTTCAACAATGTTTCCAGTACCAGGTTCACCTTTGGTACGAATCATTGCAGCACCTTCATCAATTCTTCTTAATGCCTCGCCTAAGTTTCTAGCACCACATACAAATGGAATGGTGAATTCTTTCTTATTAATATGATAAACATCATCGGCAGGTGTAAGTACTTCACTCTCATCAATCATGTCTACACCTAAAGTTTCGAGTATTTGAGCTTCTGCAATATGACCAATTCTACATTTAGCCATGACAGGAATGGAAACAGCATCAACTACTTCTTCAGTAATGGATGGATCAGCCATTCTAGCTACTCCACCAGCTTTACGGATATCTGCAGGAACTTTTTCTAAAGCCATAACAGCTACAGCACCAGCATCTTCTGCAATACCTGCTTGTTCTGCATTTACAACATCCATAATGACTCCGCCTTTTGTCATTTTAGCGAAACCTTCTTTTAATACATCAGTACCTTTTTGCATTATATTTTTCTCCTTTCTATAATTTTAAAACTATTCAATTATCGAAAATTAATATTAAATTGTGGATATCTAATATCCATTGTAAATTTTTATTAAAATATACAGCAATCTTATTTTTATAATAACTATAATATAAAATTTAATTATTAACTATTGTTATAATTTATTTTCTAAAAACAGATTCTGAAAACAAGAATCATAAAAAGTAATTATCCTAAAAGTATAGGACGTAAAACTATAAACGGACTGAAAGCCGCTATCAGAAACAAAACAATACCTACCATTAATTTATATCTGTTATTATCCATTTCACCAGAGATTATAAATAATACTCCGAAGAAAGCTAAAACAACTGGTAATATATGTGAAAATAATAATGTTCCGTTTACTGGCATTTTATCACTAAATTAACATTTTTTAAAAAAAATATAGTTATTATTCAATAATATTATACTATTAATATTTAATAATAAAGTTATATATATGTTTCCCTTTATTTGGAATTTTTATATTATAAATAACATTTTTATTTTTATAATTACTTAACAAGAATAAACTTTAACTGTTTTCAATATTAAAAAAATAATATTTCCATATCATATAATTTCTAAAATAAGAACAAATTCCAACTGTATTTAAAAAAATAATAATAAAAAAAATATTAAAAATCCTATTAACTAAAATTATAAGATAGAGATACTTCCATTATGTAAGGCAGTACCTATTAATGCTTTTTTTACACCATACCTTTCAAGGGGCTCTAAATCCTCTTGATTAATACCTCCGCCAATTATGATCTTATCCTTAAACTCTTTAAAATCATCCAAAAAGCGGATATCATAACCATTTCCAGTTCCAACATCAGATATATTTAAAAGGATAATCTCATTAGGATCAAGTTCCCTTAACACATCCCTAAACTCTTCCAAACTCATATCCAAATTATTTGAATAGAGTTGCCCATCTTTTATATCAACACTTACAACAATCCTCTCACGTGGAAATGTGTCAAAAATTTTCCTCATCTCGTCAATGGATTCAATTGTCTCAGTTGCAACTATAAGTTTATATGCAAAATCAAGATAAAACTTAAAAGATTCGAAATCCCTAATACCACAGTCCAACATTACAGGCAAAACAGTATTAACATCCTTGATTTTATAAAGATTATTACCCTGTTTTTCAATTAAATCCAAATCAGCGATGTAAATCTCCTTGGCACCATTAAGCTCAAGACCATTTGCAATGTTTAAAGGGTCTGAGTTTGGAGCATAAATTGTATTCAATGGAGTATAAGTAGACCTATTGCCACTTTTTCCACTGACAGCCTGATTACCTATTAAATCTAAAACTGGTACTATTTCAATCATCTAATCACTTGTATATAATAACTATTATATTATATAAAAGAACTTAATTTAATATTTTTCTAAAAATGATATATTCATAAAAAAACAATAAAGATTAAGATAAAATGATCAATAGTTAACTAATAGAAATCTCGTGAATAAGTATAAAGGATTTTAATATTTTATAAAAAGAGCAATAACTTATAAAAAAAAGGTTATATTAATAAAACAATCAAAAATAATAAATTAGACATGAAAAAACTGAAATGAAAAAATCAATACTTTTTAAAAAATTGAAATAATTTAAAAATAGATAATAAAAGATTTGTAAAAAAAATGAAAATTATACTGGCTCGTTAGATTCAACAACTACATAAATCTCATTTGCCAATTCTTTATCTACGGCTAACTGGGTATTACCTAATTGAAATACAAAGATTGGAAATTTTTGAATCAATTGAATCTTAGAACCTGGAAGAAGACCTAAATTCATAATTTTCTGTAATTTTTTGGCATCTGCAGTTTTAATATATGATACTGTTCCAATATCACCTACTTCTGTTTCAAGAAGTGGAACGGCTGAATCCTTATTATCGACTACCATACCGTCACGTGGTGGAATTGTATGACCATGTGGGCATTTTTTAGGATAACCAAGAATCCTCATAATATTGTCTTCAACATCATGACTCATTACATGCTCAATCTGGTCCGCCAAATCTTCCATCTCATCCCTATCTGCAAGAAACAAATCAGCTACAACCGTCTCGGCAATCCTATGTTTTCTGACAAGCTCCCTTCCCAGATATTCACCTGACTCAGATAATAGGATTTTATGATGGTCTATATTAATATATCCTTTCTTAAATAATTCTGTAATATAATCCTTATCAATCTGATCCTCGGTCATGATGTCCTTATCTTCCTTTTCCTTAACCCAAAGATTACGAAGAATATCCTCTATGTCTTTAGTTCTTAATGACATTTTAATCCCCTTTATAATATTATCTGTTAAAAATATGATTCTAAACTTCTATTAGTTTAATAAAATTACATATTAAAAATTAATTCCAAACATTTTATAATAAATAAAATAACCTATAGAAACAAATTCTAAAATTTTTACTAGTTCAAATTAGAACTACCTGTTAAAAATACAATCCTTTATCTTTCTTACTGAGTTTTCAATGAATTTATATGACTTTGATTCAGGTAAAATCTCATATCCACAATTAGGACAGTGAACTACCTGACAGTCTATTGGACAGCCTTCACAACTTTCACCATCACAGAGTTTAAATTCATATCCACAAAACTCACACTTTACCATAATATCTTCTGACATATTATCCACCACTATCCTTTATGAAACCATTAGAAAATTGAATATCATCCCTTCATTACCATAATAATTTCTGAAAAATATAAGTTAAATTCAAGTATTCACCTGATAATTAAAGTAATAAATTAAATTTTTTGCTAACCAAATAATTGTAATATAAATATTATTTCATTTAAATAAATTAAAATAAAGAATTCATAATTAATATAATTAATTACAGATTTAATTTACTTAACCATATTTTTAAGATTACAATAATGACTTATGTAAATATACATATCCATTATTAATTAAATAATTATGTTTTAACAACTTTTAATTTATTATAATATTTATGACAACGGCTAATCTAGTAAATAGCCATATTTCAATATTCAATATCCCATTTAAAATACTACTCCAAATGTTGTAAGTACTAAGTTAAGTAAGAAACCTGCTGTAAATGCAAGTACAATACTTAATATTGCAATACCTACAGCTATCTTTACCCCTCTTTCTTTAATCATTACAATAAACTGTGCAATACATGGTACAAACAAGGTTAAAGTAACACTTGCTACAAGTAACTGCACACCAGTTAGTGTATCTCTAATCTTCAAGATTCCCGCTGCACCAAAGTCTCTTCTAAAGAATCCTAAGATAAATGATTGGGTTGTTGAAGTTGGAAGACCTATGGCCTGTATAATCGGATTAAATAATTTAATGATTAATTGGAAGATACCTACAAGATCAAGACCCCAGATTAAAACACTTATAAGGATAAATATCGGTAACAATTCCTTAATATACATTACAACCCTCGTCCAGGTTTTTTTAAGTATATGCTTAGGTTTAGGAACTCTTAAAGGAGGAAGTTCCATGAAGAAACTTGCCTGTGAACCCGGTACAAATCTCTTAGCAATAAGCCCTACAACTATAAAGTTGAATATGATTATTCCAAGCCATATCCATAAGGTGATTGGATGTGAGGATAACAATGACATTATCACTCCAAGCTGTGCGGAACATGGAATAGTTAAAGCCATAAGTATTGTTGCAATGATTCTTTCACGATTAGTTTCGAGAGTACGTGTGGTCATGGTTGCCATACTTCCACAGCCTACTGCCAAAACCATAGGAATAATTGAACGACCACTTAAACCTATTTTTTTAAAAGCGTTGTCAGTTAAAAGTGCAAGTCTTGGAAGATAACCACTATCCTCAAGTATTGAAAATACAATGAAGAATAGACTTACGATTGGGAAAATAATTCCAATACCATAACTTAAACCAAATGTTACAATACCATAACTACCTATAAACAAGTCTTGTATTGGTTTCCATGGTATGACAGCTAAAACAATCTGAGTTAAAAATGGATTTATCCATTCTCCAAATATTACATCCTCAAAGAAATCAACCAGATATCCAGCACCTAGAACCCCTACGAATAGATACAATCCAAAGTATAAGACCAATGCCAGAATAATTAAACCATAAACAGGATGTATCATCAATCTTGATAGTTTTTCTTTAAAATCATCATTTGTTTGAGGTTTAACCTTGTTTATAGTTGTAAATTCATCTTTAAAATATAGTGCATACTTGGATAGTTGTAACTTGGTTAAATATTTAATCGGATCATCATACTCCTTTTCAATTGAATCAACTAAACTAAAAATATCCGTATATTTTTTTTCATGTTTTTTAACAGTGGTTCTGATATCCTTATCTCCCTCTAAAAGTAGAATGGCTACTGCACGGTTAGTCATCTCATCATATTTATGTTCCAATTTAGATTCTACTTTATTAATGGATCCTTCTAAATCATTACCATAATGAATTACAATTTTGGCCTTTGAATTAGAATCGATATTCTTTTTAATATCATCATAATTTAATATTGCATTCTTTAGTTCATCTAAACCAATATCATTTGCAGCTGAAGTTAAAACCACGGGAATACCTAGTTTTGCAGACAATCCTTCTTTATCTACTTTAGCACCCATACGGTCTAATTCATCAATCATATTTAATACTAAAATTACATCAGTACCTGCATCAATCAACTGTAAAGTCAAATCAATTGACTTATCAATATTTTTAGCATCTATAACATGTACAACTAAATCATAATCCCCACTAAATAGAAGTAATTTAGCAATTCTTTCCTCTTCGGTTATTGTATTTAAATCATACATTCCCGGAGGATCTGTAATTTCAATTGTTTCTCCATCAATTTTAAAATTACCTGTATCAATATCAACAGTTGTTCCAGGATAATTAGAAACTGTAGCAGAAAGACCTGTTAATTTATTAAAGGTAAGACTCTTACCTACATTAGGATTACCTATAAGCAATACATTATGAAGGTAATCTATACTGTCTTTCTTGTTCTCCAATAATTTTTCATCTCTTGTTTCTTGACTATCTAAAATAGAAAACCCCTCTCTTTAAAAAAATTAATAAATAAAATTTTAGGTTTACCTAAACAAAGTATTATTTTTACTACATATATAGTTTATTGAGTTTAGGTTTACCTAAAAAGAAATTAAAATTTTAATCAAGGTTAAATTTAAGAAAAGACAATTATATTGAATTTAAAAATTAAAAAATAATTGAAATCAATCAATTGATTAGTAAAAATAGAAAATAAAATTATAACAACTGAAACTAATTATTAAAAACAGAAAGAATCATTAAAAAAAATATTAAAAGATTAAAGTTAAATGAGTAAAAAATTATAAATCTTTAGCCTTATCAAGCTCTTCATCTATAATCTTTTCAAGTTCCTCTTTTACAATACCAACACAGATTTCCCCTTCCTCATCTAACCTTGCAGAATCATTTGGTTCATGACCTGTAGGTTTTAAAATCTGATCTATATTAATATGGCGAACCACATCAATACCTTTGTTTTTTAATATTTTATTAACGCAGTTACTCTGACAGCCATTGATTGCAATAATCGGATATTTATCAATGAGATTAATAAAATTCTCATTATCTGCAGATGTTGCGGATATACAAATAGACATTACATCATCAGAATCAATAGCTACATCAGTCACTACAGCTCTACCCACTAATCCATTAGGGCTCATTCCACTACAACATGAAATAGCTACCTTATTATCATCCCATACAATTTCATCATTTTCTTCCATCTTATCAACCACTAAAATAGTATAAACTCTTAATGAAAATCATACTTAATTTAAAAATCTAATAAAATATTTGGTCTTTATATTACTTATAATTTTATACAAATTTAATTATTAAAGAAAGATTTTCACATAAAATCATTAAAGAAATAGAAAACGCTAAGCAATCATTGGAATTAAATAAAAAATGCCTTATTAAAAAAAAGTTGTTGATAAAAGGTAAAGTAACCCTAATATTACCCTTTAATAAAAAATAAAAACTAAGGTTGGACCCTTACACATACTTTTAGACTTCCTAGTATATAAATGTTATTTGAAAATAATTAAAGTTTACTTTAAAATATTACAGATAAATTTATATAAAAATATTGGACCATATTAAGTAAAATAGTAAAATTCTAGTTTATAAAAAGTGAAACTAATAAAAACAGACAAAATAAAATTATTATTAAAAAATAATTAACAAATAGTTGTAAATTCTAAAATAAATGAGAACCAGATAAAAGAAATTTATTAAAATAAACCTTAATAAAATATAATTTAATCAGAATAAGTAAAAATCATCGGACGTTTGATAGAAATAAAAAATCTAAAAATCCGTTATTAAAAAAAAGTTAATTAGTAAAATAGTTATAAAACTATTCCCTATAATTTTCATCTATGAAAACATCTAATTTTTCATAGGATTCATCTACAACATTTTGAATATCTTCCTGACTTAGATTTGATAAAGCATCAACATCAACATTAATTTTTAAATCAACATTAAGTTCTTCATTTTCGTAACTTATGTCTGTTAAAATACTTTGATCTATAACTTCTTTAGAAGATACATGTTGTGATAATTTATTTTCTGCAGTGTTGGTAAGAAAATAAGTTATAGCATCTAAGTCATCTTGTGTTAATTCTTTAAGTTTCCTCATATAGTCATCTTTTGAAAATTTTAAATTAAAAAGTAATAAGTATTTAAAAATACTTAGTTAATATTTAAACCATTCATAGTATTTTGAATACTGGTTTGCATTTCTTGAAGTTTTTTCATGACTCTTTCTTCTTGACGTGCCATGGTTTTTTGTCTTAATTGAAGGGTTTCTAATTGTTCTTTAGTTTCATCATAAATATCATCACGATTTACTTTAATAAGTAAAGAACCAGCAGATTTGTAAACTTCAGTATCAGAATTAGTCTTTTCAAGTTCAGCAATCGCCCTTTCAGTTTCATTTATTTGTAAATCAAGGTTTTGTTTTTGAACTGTTACAGCTTGAGCTTGTTGTTGTAAGTTTTGATATTGATTCAATTGTTCTTGTACATTTTTTGGTAAATCCATAATATCACCTTTTTTGAAATATTTAATTAAATAATATTAATATTATAATTTAATTTATATATTTAATATTTAATAAAGATATCTTAAATTAGTCAGATTATCATCAGAAAAAATATTATTAATAAAACTTTACCCATTGAAAAAGAAATTAATATTATCTAAAAATTTAATAAACCATATAAATGAAAAGCTCATTTAAAAGATTTAAAATCTCTTAACCTATTTATTAATAAATAATTTATTCATTCAAAGAGAATTAATTTCCTAATATACCTATTATTTATGATTTGGTCATAAATAGAAAAAATAATTTAATTTAGATATAAATCAATAGAAATTACTCGATAAGATTATTAACTTCTAAGGATAGTTTAATCCATTTAATAGCCGAATTTATAGATGCCCTATAACTTGTTGCATCCTCGGCCTCTATATTAATAGTAATTATATTATCATGAACCTCTAAATCCATAGATGATCTATAATCTGGAGAAGTTTCAAATTCAAGTAAAACCGCATCATATATAATCTTAGCTTGTTTTGCATCATCAAATTTTATTGTAATATTATGGTTAATTGAATCAATAAAATTATTTTCCTTCTCCATAATCCTCACATAATAAATTAGTTATAAAAAAAATAAAGTAAATAGTCTAATTATCAAGAATCTTCCTAACTGCTATTTGAAAATCAATTTTTTCCCCATTTTTATTGTAAAAATCGATTATTCCAATTTTATAATCTACATAATCCTTCTCTATATACTCCTTTTGATCTTCCTCAGTATATTTATGAATGTAGAGATAATTCTCACTTGGATTATCATCTAATTCCGCATCAAGTAAGTCTGCAATTACAGCCAATTCCTCCACTTCACATTTAACTTTGAGATTTTTAGGGTTCATATGAAGACGGGTATTCTGGGTTTTAACAGTAACCAATATTGATAAAACCTTTTCTGCCCTTGAAAAAAATGTAATTTTACTAGGATTGCCCTTAATCTCATATACAAAAGCAGTTGAATCATTACCTAAAGTAGTGGATTTTAAAAGTATATCCCTAATACTACTTTTTCCTCTATTAATATATTCTGAACCTGTAGCATGCATTAAATTCTTACAAAATTTACGTGTATTTTGAGAAGGTTTTCTAGATGTTGAAATAAGCATATAATCACTAATAAAATAAATATCAAATTACAAAGTAATTAAATTAAAATAAGTTAATAAAAAATTAGAGATATAAGTTAAAAAGAAAAATAAAAATTTATCTTGCTTTGATTGTCCTTTTTACAGCAGGAGTTTGTTTGAATAAGATTCTGTATCTGCATTTAGGACATTTATTTTCTTCATAACTTTTGTGGTCCATTACATAGCCACAGTTAGGACATCTATACAATTAGTTTCCCCCATTTTTAACATTACGTTTTGCAGCTTTTGCCATAGGAGTTTCAGGAGTGTATGCTCCACCAGTGAAAACTGTTCCACATTTATTACATTTCCATATTCCTGCAGCAACTCTTTTTACACCAGGTCTGTCACATTGAGGACATACATGTTTTTGTTTCATGTTTTCTTCAATAATTTTAACAGATCTTTTAGCTTTTCTTCCGTATCTTGCACCGAATCTTCCAGTGATTCCCACTTTTTTTGTTCTAGCCATTATATTTCTCTCCAAATAATTATAATATAAAATATCATTAATCCATATATGGACTAAATAAAAGCCTATTAAACTAATCAAAAAATAATTAATGTTAATAGAAAAAAATTCCCTATTATTTAATGAAATAATATAAGAATAAAATTATAAAATTTATCTTTAATTGTGAATTAATAAAACATAAATTTATCTAATATAATAATTTAGCACTTTACAGTATTTAAAGTTATTGTTTTTACCAGTATTTTTAATATAAAATTTTAATAAATAAAAAAATATCCCATCTAAAACCTTAATCTCAACATATAAGTTTTAAGAGCAAATAAGATTCAGGAAGGATTTTAGACCGTTTAAATAAAATTTCAATAAGATAAAATAATAAAAATTAGAAAAAGAATGAAAAATTTTATTTAAAAATCTAAATTAGATAAAATCATTTCATTTTTAGACAATGCTACTTTTACTGCATCAAATATTTCCTCTTTAGTTAAAGGTTTGGAACCGCCCTTTTGCATGGAACAAATGCTACCTGATTCAGTAATACCTACTGACAATCTAGCAGATAAAACACGTTCCTCATCAAGTGATGGATCTAAAACCATTTTATCACCGATTTTAACAAAGGTGGATAATGCAACATTATGATTTAAAGGAACATTATATGTTTCCTCATCATCAAGAACAACCTCATCATCAACAACTGTTGCCTTTGGTAACTTACATGTTTTAAGTGCAGCATTTACAGCTAAATTAGCACAGTCAAAAAGATTTCCACAGTTATCTATTACATGAATATCAATAAACAACATCCAGACATGTTTACCTTCTTCAATACATAACTCATCTAATTTGACCATTTCACTTTCACGTATTCCACGATCCACTACACGTGCAAGTTCAATGGATTCCTGTGAAGGTGGGCCTGGTTCAAATTCGGGATCCGCCATTGGAAGCAATTCACAGTTTGTCATCAATACTCCAACATCAGGTGTATCTGGGAATGGTTCCCCAACGGAAGGTTTGATTCCAACAACAACCTTGGTCTTTCCAAGCTGACATAAAGCTGAACCTTCAGCCTTAGGAATTATATCTGTTTCAATGTTAATATTTCTATATTCATCAAGAGCCCTTCCATCAACTCTCTCATTATTATTTACAAGATTTGTAATATTATCAATAGTAATTTCCGGTATTACATCCATAATATCCCTCTATTCCTCTTCTTCCGGTACCTCGGTTGTACGTAAATAACGATTTTTAAGTGCTTCTTTCTGTACTTTACTAACTTCCATACAACCTTCAATAGCCAAATTAATAGCCTCTTCAAATTCTTCATCTGTTAAATTACCATCAGTTTGTAATAATGTAATCTCACCAGTTCTTGGCAATATCACTACAGGTACATCAGCCTGACCTGTCTTATCCTCAACTTCAGATAGATCCAATACAATGTCTCCATCCATTTTACCTGCTGCACAGCCTACAGGAATATCCTTCATAGGTATTCCGGCATCAGCTAAAGCAACAGCAGCAGCTGTTACACCAGCACAACGTGTTCCACCTTCTGCAGCAATAACCTCAATAGAAATATCAATAAGAGATCTTGGATATCCTTCTAACATTAATGCAGGAAGAAGTGCATCTGTTGTAATCTTTGAAATTTCATTTGATCTTCTATCCGGACCTGGTCTCTTTCTAGAGTCTACAGAAAATGGTGCCATATTATATCTTACCTTAATAACACCGGTATCTGGACGTAAAAATCTTCTTAAATATGATTCCTTAGGACCATAAACAGAAGCCAATATTTTATTTCCACCTACTTCAACATAAGCAGATCCATCAGCCCTTTCTAATACTCCTGCTTCTATTTTAATAGGACGAAGTTCATTATATGCTCTTCCATCAGCCCTTAATTTTTTTTCTTCACTAATAAAAATCACCTAATCAACATAAATTTTTAAAATACTCAAAATACAACTACTCATCATCTCTTAAAATAGAAAAACCTGATTTTTTACGACCAATTTCAAAATGAGACTTGTGAGATTTTTTCTCTTTTTCAATATTCTCCAAATTACTTATAAAATCATTATTTCTTTTGGTTTCAGCCTGTCTTTTAGCCTCAATCTCTTCTTTCAATTCCTCTTTAAAGTTTTCAAGTTTAGGTTTTTCTAACTCATATTTACTAGCTGAATTGTCTTTCTTATTTAACCTTTTATGGAAACCTTTATTATGTTTTCTATTACTGTGAGAATTAAAATCTGAGGTTCTTGACTCCTCAGGGAAATCTTCATCCAAATCATCAGGAATTTCACCGTCAATTTCAAGATATAATTTATCACGGATTCTATTAGTTAAACCAGAGGTATGTGCCTGTTCTTCAATAATATGAATAATATCCCTAGTGATTTGTTCCATCTTAGGTTCTCCCCTAACCCAAACAAGACCGTTTTGACCAACCACAATTTTACAGCCAGTCTTGTCCTTAATCATATTAATCATGGAACCTTTCTTACCAATTAAACGTGGAACCTTAGTTGGAGCAATGTCTACAATAATTCCTCCCTTAAATTTACCCATTCCACGGCCTTTAAGTCCAAGTTTAACTTTTTTAACCTCATCCACATCTACAACTCTTAAAAACAGAACATCTCCAACATCAAAAACCTTACTTAGACTTTTTTTATCTCTTCCAAAAACCTCTGAAGATGGGATTATACCGGAATATGGGGAATTAATATCTACATCCCACATTGAGAATCGAACATCTTCGATTTTACCAATGACCACATCTCCCTTCTTTGGAACATATTTACTTTTTAAAGGAATAACACTTATTTTTTTATTCCTTAAGGAAACTAAGCCCATTAAAGAAGAACAGATTTGACCATTATCTTTAAAAGTTCCTCTTCCTGAGTAGAAATCCTCATCTGCAAGAACATCACCAGGAATTACTAAGTCTTTATTTTCTACATAAATCATCTTATACACACCGTATAATAAATAAAAATCTAAAATTTTTACTTTAGATTATATAAACATGATATTTGATTAATATTTCTTCCCCATCCAATAAACAAGTTAAAATCCATTTTTAACCTATCAATATTAATCTTTGAAATATATATTAAAATCCATTTTTAACATATATCGATTTTTAACTTAAAATTAAATTGTATTATAAAAAATATTAGAAACTAAAAAAATTAATTATTTAATTAATTTAGTTTCTCCATTTCCATTAGAAAGTTCAGCCATTTTTCCAGAGAATTTATCCTGAAGACCACCAGGAATTTCAATAACTCCAATCCATGATCCATCCTGTTGCCA
The DNA here is from genome assembly GCF_000320505.1 of Methanobrevibacter boviskoreani JH1. Lineage (NCBI taxonomy): Archaea > Methanobacteriati > Methanobacteriota > Methanobacteria > Methanobacteriales > Methanobacteriaceae > Methanobrevibacter > Methanobrevibacter boviskoreani. The sequence continues at coordinate 136,665 of NZ_BAGX02000010.1, read as the reverse complement.
TTCTTCCTCTAAGATTTTACCAAAACTTCTAATTGTAGAATATGCATGTCCTACACTATCACCAGGTAAACGGACAGCCATTTTAACTTTTTCAAAACGAATTGGTATAAGTGGTCTAATAGCTTTAAGAGCAACTTGAACTTGTTGATCTACTGAAACAAACGGATCAATTTTAACTTTTGCCTCATCCATAGCATTCTCAATTCTCTGAGGAGGATGAGGATAACCTGTTTGAGGGTTAATCGCTTCTCTTGAAATCTTATTAATAACTAACTTACGTTTTTCCTTCTGCATTTGCCTTTTTTGCTCGGCAGTAAGTTGAACATGCCCTCTTTCAAGAATTTGTTTCGCAACTTCTAAAGGATCTGTAGTATTAAATACCTTTTCCATAGCTTCCTCAGAAGCTAAATCTCCTTTTTTAGAATCTTTGAAAATCTCTTCAACTGCTAAAATATCCTCGACTTCAACATCCTTTCCATCAGGGTTTCTAAATTCGGCAGCCAAATCAGGGTCAACTAATATTTCAAAGTGTTCCCCATAAGATTCTAATTTAGCAATGATTGCATCATCAACATTTACCATATTTCTTACTCCATAGAACACTTATTTTATGCTTATTCCTCTTCAGAATCAGAATCTTCTTCAGTTTCATCCTCGGAATCTTCTTCATCCTCTTCTTTATTACGTTCTAAAAGTGATTCAACATAAGTAGCTACTTCATCGTCATCGAGTTTTCTGTATTTTCCTGTTTCTTTTTCGATAACTGCAATTTCAACATTATCTTTTGTAGTTTTACCGTCAGTAGCTTCATATATTGCATCTAAAGCTAAATCAATAGCCTGATTTAAAGTTAAATCATCATCGTATTTTTCTTCAAAAACATCCATAGCCTCATTTCTTCCAGCACCAATTGCGGTAGCTTTATACTCAATTAATGCTCCACTAGGATCTGTTTCGAATAATCTACAATTACCTTTGTTAATTCCACCAATGATAAGTGCGGAACCAAATGGTCTTACACCACCATTTTGGGTGTACATTTGTTTCATGTCACATATCTTTTTAACAAGTGCCTCAACACCAATAGGTTCATTATAAGTGATTTTATTAACTTGAGATTCAACTCTAGCTCTATCAACTAAAGCCCTTGCATCAGCAACTAAACCTGATGAAGCAGCACCAATATGATCATCAATTTGGAAAATTTTTTCAATAGATTTAGGTTCAACTAATCTACTAGTGGATCTTTTATCAACTGCTAAAACAATACCTTCTTTGGTTTTGACTCCTAAGGAAGTAGTACCTCTTTTAACAGCTTCTCTTGCATATTCGACTTGGAAAAGTCTTCCATCTGGGCTGAATACAGTGATAGCCCTATCATAACCAGCATTTTGTAAAGGTTGCATATTTATTACCTCACTTTTACTAACTTAATCAATTAGTTAACTAAAAAAATTCTTAAAAAAAATTTAACTATTTTTTTATTTTCATTAAAAAAAAATAAAACAAATCTCCATGATTTGATTAAATACTTTTATTACCCTAATGTCCTAATTAATATTTAATTTTATAATATAATAAATGTATCTATTTTTAATTTGAAAATAAATTATTTTTTTTAAAAAATTCACTAAATATTATATTCATCTATAAGTTTATTGCCAATAGATAATATATAAATCTAATTGTTTTATTCAATCTAAAAATTGATTTTTAAAAATAAGTAGAAAATAGTCAAATATTAAAAAAAATAAAAAAAAAACGATAAATTTTTAAAAAAATAAGTTAAAAAATTATAAAATCCTAAGAATAAATTAAAAAATAGTCAAACCTTAAGAAGCTAAAAAATAGTAGAAACTTAAAAAAAAGTAAAAATTAATAGTTTATATAAAAACTACTCAATATATTTTTCAATTGAAGATTTAATAGTTCCGGATAAACCAATAGTATTTATTGCAATCTGACGACCATTAAATTTGGTAATGGTTGAAAGACCACTGCGAACCTCTCCTTCATATCCTCTTTGACAACGTAAAATAGCTTTCATATGATGACAATCAGTTCGGTCATCAAGATAATAAACCCTCATCAGCCATAGATTAAAATTACTAGTTTCCATCTCTCCAAATAATCTAATACAAGAATCCCAAACAGCTAAAATTAAATCATTTTTATTGAAATAATCCAATGTTTTAATATCCAATGTAAGATAACGATTATTTTTTCTAAGTGTTGGGGGTAATACTTTCATTTTCATTTTAATCAACTATTTTTAATATAAAAAACCATAAGATTTGATTCGTACATGATTTGAATAAATATTATAAGGTTCTTATGACCATTCTTAATAAAACTCCATAAATCCAATTTTAATTAATGATGGAATCCAATATAACAAGTGATTGGACCATAATCCTGTTAATCATCTTTATTAACTATATGAACTCCTTCAAATAAGAAATTTTTCCTATTTTTATTAAAATCAACTATGCTTTTAGGACATTCCATCAATCCATTTTTAATTTCCTGGTCATTTAAACCTAGAACTTTAAAAAAATTAGAAATATCTATTGGAGAGCGTATATCAAAGATGTTTTCACTACCAGTGGTTATGATTAAAGGAAATTCAAATTTTCTCTGTAAAGCAATAATATCTCTAAAATTAGCTAAAACTTTAGCCCTATAGGATAAAAAATTAGTTAAAACGTCCTTAAAACATAATTCTATGGCTACCTGATTTTTAAAAGCCTCTTTAGCTAAAACATGATTTAATCCACAGTCGCTTTTCTTATAGTAAGGCCTGGATAAAACATCGACATGACGATTTTCAAGTGATGCCCTGTTAATCTCATTAGTTCCACCGAAAACTGATATAAAATCTGATTTGTTTCTAAATCTGTTTACTGTTTTTCTAACAGTATTTACATTTGATGAATTAATATTTAAACCAAAACTAATATCTAAAGGTTTATCCTCAACAGTAAACGATGAAATATCCTCAATGAGTTTATCCTTATAATTTAATGCATTTTGAAACTCTTCAGGAGAATATTGTAAATTTAAATAATTCCAACCGAAATCATATGCTTCCTTAATTAAATTATAATCATTATTATAATTAGAACCTTTAAGATTTAAATCATAGAATATCATGTAAAATCATTCTTAAATTTTATTAATTATTATTAAATTTATGATTTTCAATTTAATAAATGTATTTTTAATCTGGAAAAAATATTTCCAAAACTGAATTTTTAAGACAAGTAAAACTTACTTAGAAAATAATTCCATTAGCTCATTCCAAGAAAGTCTTAAGATACGATTAAATTCTTCAAAATCAATCCTGTTTAGCCTCAATCTCTGAAATTAAATATTCACCAAAGTTTTTTAATGCAATATCTTTTTTAGCAGGATAAGCAGCAATTTTTATCTTTAAATGAATACTATCTCCCCTATCAACAATTTGCCATTTCTCATCTACTGCAGCATCCTTTGAAAACCTTAAGAAAAGATTACATTGATCATCCATTTTTCTTTCCAAATCATCATATAGTTTCAATAATTGATCCTTATCCAATTGATTTATTAAATTAAATAAGAAATCCTTAAGATATCTTTTCTTATCCACAATACCAGAATATATTAAAATATTATCATTTTCACCAAGCATTCCCTCTGCCTCTTCAAGTTCCGGCACCACATCTGGTAAAATATTATGTAAACCATTAATCAATTCTTCTTCATTTTCATTTTCATATACAAATAATCGATATCTAATATTGTGAATCATATAAATCATTTTAAATTAGTTAAAATCATGAAAAATAGTATTTAATTAAAAAAAAATTCCAAAAAGTTAAATAAGTTTATTAAATTAAAAAACACAATCTAAAAAGTTAAATGGATTAAAACCATTGAAGAACTTGTATAGAATAAAAAAAATTAAATAGAAAAAAGTAAGAGGAATTATCCTCTTCTTGCGTGTTCAGCTCCTTTACCTTTAACGGAGAGACCACGACCTTTTTTACCAGCACTAGTTAAACCTCTACCAGCCCTGTCTTTGTGTTGACTTTCACAAATCCAGTTGATTTTGTGATCGTTTTTAATAGAAGGACTTTGTGGGTCTACTAAAATTACTTCGTAGTATTTGAATTTACCATCAGCCCATACCCAGTAGGAGTTTAATACTTCTAAGTTAGGGTATTTTTTAGAAACACGTTCTTCAGCAATTCTTTGGATAGATTTTGAAGCGGTAATCTTGTTTACTCCCATTTTAGATGGTTTACGACCTGAAGTGAAACGAGATTTTCTTCTTGAACCACGTCTTACCCTAGTTCTTACTACAACATATCCTTTTTTAGCTTTGTAACCTAAAGATCGTGCACGATCTAATCTGGTAGGTCTTTCAATTCTAGTTATAACTGGTTGTCTTCTCCATTTAGGAGCTCTTTCCCACATGAGTTCTCTTACATAAGATTCATCTGGGTTTTTCCATGCATCTCTAATATATTTATACATCATAAATAAACACCTTTTTTGTTCAGCTTAAAAGCCACATCCAGGGAATAAATCCCAAAAAAGTTTATCGTTGATAACTATAAAACTCTTTAATATTTGAAAAATCATTGAATAATATTAATCATAGTAAAAATAGTAAACATTACAACGATAATAAAATTTTGGTTATAATCACATATAAATGTTATGTTAATTATATAAAAAAAGAATATAAAATAAAAAATTTATAAAAAATAGATTCAATCTAATGCATTCAGGATTGTTACGGCATGCATAAATGCAGGCATTCCGGAAGTTAATAGAACTATTTTTAAAACGTCCATGACTTCTTCTTTGGTTATACCTAACTCTTTAATACCACTTTTAATTTGTTTTCTGGTAGCTTGTTTATCACATTTGGAAGCTGCAATACCAATAGCAATTAATTTTTGAGTTTTATAATCTAATGAACTACCAGAATATACAGTTTCATTAAGCTTTACAATGGTATCATAGATATCCGGATAGTCTTCCTTTATAATATCCATTGAATTACTATAAAATTTCTCTTGTTTCACTTAAATCACCTAAAATATTATATTTAATATTATGGTTAAATTAATATTTAAAATTTGTTAACTATCAAAAAAACAGCCAAAAAATAGACAATTAATATATATTATAAAAGTATATTGTAAATTGAATAAAATATAAAAAATTGATTATAACAAATCTTAAAATTTTGTATGAATTTTAAAAAAAAAGTATTATTGAAAATAAAATCAACTAAATTAAATCTGTAAATCCGAAAAAAAACCTTAAATTAATATAGAAAAGTAGAAAAAATCAAGTAAAAACTAAAATAAAAATAAAAGATTAATCAAAAAAGCTAAAAAGATAACTAAAATTAAAAGTAGAGACATTAAGTCCAAAATGAAATATAAACTGGTTTTAAAAAAAAAGCAGGAATAATAATCTCAAAAAAAAATAGAATCCCATAAAAAAAAAGAATAAGTATGAATAAGGTTAATTATTCAATACCTATTCAATATCACATTCTTCAGTTCCAGTAGCAAGACCTTTATAAGTTAAGGCACCTAAAATACCACCTACAATAGGTCCAATTATGTAAATTAAGAAATAATTCCATAGGTTTCCGCCACCTACTAATGAATCAATTAGGTATGGTCCAAAAGTACGTGCAGGGTTAATAGATCCTCCAGTAATAGGTCCAAGAACAAAGATTGCTGCAGCAACAGTTAAACCAATTGCAACACCTGCAAATCCAGGTTCTGCTTTTTTATCAACTGCAACACCCATTACAACAAATACAAGTAAGAATGTACCAATCAATTCAGCAACGGTTGCCTGTATAAAACTAATATTTGATGCAGGATAGGTAGCACCTAATGCTGCAACTGTTGCAGATGTCGGACCGAAACAGAAGTAAATACAAATGCTTCCAATTACAGCACCAATCAACTGTGCAATAATATACACAACTGAGTCTTTTCCTGAAATGTTTCCAGTTGAAAGTAATCCTAATGTAACTGCTGGATTAAAATGTGCTCCTGAGATCTTACCTACAGCATAAATGAAAATAATTACTGTAATACCAAAAGCTAAAGAAACACCAAACCATTCAGCAAATCCACCAACCATACCTATACCAACAAGTTTAGGATTTACAGTCCGTGAGATTAAAGTATCAGCCACTACTGAACCGGTACCAACAAACACTAAAAAGAATGTACCTATTAACTCAGCTAAAAATTTTTTACTTAAACTAGCCATCTTTTTCTCCTCCTTGAAAATATTTTAATTAAAAAAATAATAGTTAATGATAATTTTTAATTATATTAATCAATTTTTAACCAATTAATAAAAAAATGGAATCATAAATAGATTCCATTATTTATTCTTATACAGCTTCCCTCCATTGACAGTAATGATGTCTGAAGTCCATGAGAGATGCGACAGCACAGTTTTTACATCCTCTAACTGGTGAGTTAGGAATTTCCTTACTAAGTGCAATAACATTTGTCATTAAAGTAGCGGTCATTGGTTCTGAGGTAAGTAAACACGGATAATCTGCAAGACGCATAAGGGAGGAGAACCTGACAGATATAGCGCATGATGGATATGTATACCTTTGCGGATTCATGATCACCTCATTATTATCAACAGGACTTAAATCTACCTTATAACCTTTAATCATTGGTACTAAAGGATCAGGTTCTGATGATCTTGCCTTTCTTGCCTTTTCAATATATCCATATCCCCTGTAAACCATATCCATAAAGTCGGAGTTATGAAGTTCTGCAGCGGCACCTCTAGTTGGGTACATTTGAACAAAGTTGTGGAAACGTTTTGTAAGTAAATCAACAATCATTACAGCATTAAAACCGTCTAATTCCAACATATATTCAGTTGCACATGCAGATGCACCGGTGGTTAAATTTAAAATATCAGTACTGGATTTGAAATTCTCCAAGTTGTTGCGTAAGGTAGATTCAATTACATCTGTTGTAGCTTCAATACATGCCATTACAACATCATCCTTACACATGTTATAGGTAGATTGAGAGATATGGTGTCCAATATCCCCTACACAATATGCAGGAACAGTTACAATATTTCCATAATGAACTCCGTCATCCATTGCCGCTTTTACATAAGGAGTCATCAGTTTTTTATAATTTTTCATATATTTCCTTACATCAAAAGAAGATTCCTTTGCTGCATCCATAAGTTTTCCCTGTGCCTCAATAGGATCTAAGTAAATATCTTGTAACTGAGCAATTTCTACTTCAGTGGCTTCAGAAGCTGTAGCACCAGATTCAAGAGCTTGAGAGAAAGCATCTCCAACACCATAAGAGGTATTCATACCCCATGATTTAGAAGCTAAAATAGCCTGTTTATGAGGAGTTGGAATATCTGTTTTTGAAAGAATTTGGTTTACAATATTACTGGTACTTCCAGGAATTAATGCGAAGTCAACAACACATGTAGGACCATAAAATCCTGCATAGTGTCTAATGGATTCTTTTGAAACAATAGCCTCATGTTCTGCAATAGATTCTGCGAATTTTTCGACACTGTCATTGAACGCACTGTCCTCTTCTTTTAAGATTTCAAGTACTGGAGGTGTTTGATAATGTTCTACCATAGGATCGTCTTCAGGTCTTATGGTATCTGCTAAACTTACAAGGGTATCATAATGGGACTTTACTGAATTAGTATGTAAATCAAATACAGATTGTGCTTGATCGCCTATTGGTTTCATACTAGTTGCAGCTTCCATATATGGCTTAGCATCAGTTATTTTAAATTTACCGCCTCTTTTTTCCTTTATTACGTTAACATCAGCCCTTTGTGCGGCAACTGCCTCGTTGACCATTTTTTCATATAATTCATTCATTTTTGTCACCTTAAATCACAAATATATAATGGTAAAATTAAAAATATTTCAAAACCCATTTATATTTAATTAAGAATAGATTAATACTTCTATTTAATACTTTTGACTCAAAATAATTATACAAAAAGTCATTAAAATAGGAATAAAATGAATAATATTTAATAGAATTTAAAGCGGAACTATAAAAAATATACAGATAAATAAAATTTAAGAAATAGCTAATAAAAAAAACAATAAAAATTCCTATAAAAATAAAGATAAATAGACAAATAAGAATTATGTTTTAATGAAAAAATATCTATAAAATTAACTTCAATCAAAAATAAGAACTCAAAAAAATAAACAAAAAACAAATTAGTGTATAAAGATTTAATAAATAAAGAAAATTATTAGCTGCAATATAAATTTTTTTTAAATGTCACATCTTTTTTATACTTGTACTAATAGATTGCAGTTAATAAAATCCAATATAAGAATTAAATCTAGTTACAAGTAATTTTACCTTCATAGGTCAAAGTTTTAAAATCAGCAGTTTCTCCTGGTTTTAAAGTACGCATTGGAGAATTAGCTAACATAATATTATTACAAATTTCTCTAATACTGTTATTTGAAATCACTTCAGGATTAACCTTTTCATGAGTATTTTCATCTTCGTAATAAAAATCATAGTCTCCTTCATCTTTTTTTAAAGAAAAAGAAATACTATTACCTTTTCTAGTATTCTTTGCATCTATATTGTAAATCATAAAATTACCTCACACTATTATGTATATAATTATAGTTAATATTATATTTAAAAATTTTTATATTTTCCTAGATTTCAGGAATAAAAACCATTTATTTTAGGGAAAATAAAGTAAATTTTCTATAATAATATTAAATAAAAATAAATTTAAAACCAATCAGAAAATTTAATTAATTAAATAAATAATTAATTAAAGTTACCCGGCAATTTGAATTTTAAATAAATAGAAATATTTACATTTATGATTTTAGATTATCAACTCTTGATTTCCACTACCAATATATAAAGTGTATTCCAATATGTTTCTCCTCAATACTGGAAGGTAATCATAATCCATCATACCCTCAAGTCCGCAATATAAATGAAAGTATAATATATTCCCACTTAAGTGTAATTCTAAATCACTTATTTACAATTGCCGATAATTTCATTTAATGTATCTTCAAACTTATCAACAATACTTTCCCAGTCATTATCCTTTACATATTCACGTGCAGTTTTTGAAAGTGTTTCATACTTTCCACTATCAATAATGGATTGAGCTTTATCTAAAACCTCACTTGCCTCGTGAACATACTCAACACCATGACCATATCCAAATTCCGTTGAAATTCCTGGAAGTTCTGTTGCAATAACCACCTTTTCCATGGCAAGGTATTCATATATTTTAATTGGCACAATATCTTGCATAATCTCCTCGTCTATATATGCGGGAAGAAGACAAAAACTAGCTGCTGATAAAAATTCAGGGATTTTCTCAAATGGCTGGCGACCTGTTAATATCAATTGATCTTGAAGATTATAGTCGTTTTTAATTCCAACTAAATCATCATATGCATCACCGTCACCAACTATAAGAATCTTATAGTTGGGATACTTATCCTTGTTTCTACCTAGTTCAATTGCAAGTTCTTTCATTCCTGCAAAATCATAGATAAAACCCATAAAGAAAAGTACAATATCCTCATCATCAATATTATATTCCTTTTTAATAGCTGATGCATCAAGATTAGGATCATATGATTTTAAATCAATGCCTGCATCAATTTTAATTGTATCCTCTGGTTTTGCACCCAGACTTATTGCAAGTTCTGATAGTTTTTCATTAATGGTAATGACTTTTCTAGAATTTTTAATAGCCTTTTTATTTATTTTTTTACCTAATGATTGAAATGTCTTTTCCGGAATCAACGCATATAATACATCGATTAAATAATATACAAAGGGTATATCATATTTCATACATAGCTTAGATGCTGAATATGCATTAAGTAATCCTAAACCAACAATTACATCAGGTTTGAAGTTTTCAATCTGATATTTGATTTCTGCCTTATGGGATCTGTAAAGTGAAATATAATTAAGTACAGGTTTCTTGATAAAACCTGGTCTTATAACCTGAATATTTGCCTTCTTATCCACTTTATAAACATTGTCTACTACCTGTCTATTGAATCTAAAACCTTCCGGGTCATCCTTAGACCAATCAATTGGATAATCAATTACCTTAATTTCATGACCCCTTACAGACATTCTATCCATAAGATGATGTTGTTGATGAGGATTCCTCTTTAACCAATCAGACTCTTGAACAACTAAAATCTTCATAATAATCAATTAAAATAGCTTGAATTATTTAAAATTAAAAATATTTAAAATAGAAAAAAGAGAAAAGGAATAATTTATCTAATCAAACTCAGCTGATTCCTGTATATTATCCCAATTGTCCACGAACCAATCATGAACTTTTACAAGACCGTCATCAAATGAAACAGTAGGTTTATATCCAAGAATATCATGTGCTTTGTCAATACAGCTTAAAAGTTTAGTCTTTGCATCCCAATTTCTTCTTTCCTTAAATTCAATACCTGCCTCGTTTCCAGACAATTCGTTAACCCTATTAGCCATATCTATAACCCTATGGTCTTTACCAGAACCAAGGTTAATAGCCTCACCAATAGCCTCCTCTTCAATACCCATTGCTAAAAGACCATTACAGATATCTCCAACATAGGTCCAATCACGGGTTTCAGTACCTTCACCAGTAATAGGTAAAGCCTGACCATTCATAGACCAATAGAAAAAGTTTGGAATTACATTTCTATATTTACCTGGAACTTCTCCAGGACCAAATACATTGAAGAACCTTGCATTTACAATTGGTAAATCATATAGATTATGGAAATAATTGGTATATAATTCTCCAAGCAACTTTGTTAATTGGTAAGGAGTGTGCAATGAAATGGATATATCATCTTCTTTAAAAGGCATTTTGGAATCCAGACCATAAACTCCACAACCAGATGAGGAATAAACAAATCTTTCAACTCCAGTTAATTGTGCATGTTCTAAAACCTTGAGAATTCCTAAACCATTAACCATTAAATCAGTTTCAGGTTGATCTACACTATTCTGATTTGCAAAGTGAGCTGCTAAATGATAAACATAATCTGGTCTTTCTTTAAAGACACGATTTAAGTCTTCATCACTTCTTATATCTCCCTCAACAAATTCAACATTATCCGCTTTTACAACATTCCAATGATATGCGGAAGACATATTATCCAAGATAATTACCTTTTCAGCACCTAAATCAGAAAGTTTACGTGTAAGGTTACCTCCTACACAACCTGCTCCACCAGTTATTAAAATTGTTTTTCCTTCAAATTCATTATATGTTCTCATGAAAAATCCCTGTAATTTATATTTTTTAGAAATTTGATTATATTTAATAATTTATCAATATATCTTTTTGTTAATATTCATATAAATAAATTAAGTTTTTTAAAAAAAGAGGCAATTTAATAAAAATAGAAGTATTTCATAAAAAGAAAATTTAAAAATAGAAACTAGAATAAACAATAGAAACAAAAATTCAATGGAAAAGTTAACAGTCTTCACTACATTCAATAAAACAAGAAATTCAAATAAAAAGATTAATAGTCCACATTACACTCAACAAAAACAGAAATTCAATAAAAAGATTAATAGTTTTTATTGAGTAAAATCCTAATAAATAAAAACTCAATATAAAATTTAAATTAAATTTTATCTAGGTCTAGAACCGACTCTACGAGCCATTACTAATTCTCCAACAGAAATTAATCCTGTAAAGAAGTTTTCAAGACCGCCAGTTGCCCATATAGCATTACCAAATGTAACTGCATGAATCCTTTTATCATACTCTTCAGGAGTAATTTTTTCACCAGTTTCACGTCTTGTAACAATAGCTGATGCTTCCATAAGCTCTTCCCAGGAAACTCCTTTTAATTGTTTTAACATAGCTTCATAGAATTTATAAACCTTAGTTTCATATAAATCTGAGAAAGTATGTATAATATCAAAAGAACGTATAATACCTGTCAATATCTCATCATCATTATATACCGGAATAGCTATAACTTTATTACTATCGGTTTCAAGTACTGCATCCCTTGCTGAATCGTTTTCATGTAGATAATTAGTTTCTTCAGGAGGATGCATAATCTCTGCAACCTTTTCATTACCTTCACGTAATCCTTTTGTCAAATCTAAAGCAGTAATCCAACCTATTAATTTCATATTATCATCCACAACAGGACATGTGAAATTTTTATGATCCTCTAATAATTTAGAAGTATCACTGATTGAATCAAATGCATGAACACTTAAAAAATTCTTATCCATCATTTCTTTTGCTTTCATATTATACCCTTCATTTATTTATTATTATAAATCTGAATTTAAATCAACATCCACTAACTCTAATGCACCTACAGGACACCTGTCTGAACATGTATTACATCGAATACATTTATCGGCATCTAATTCTGGAATATTCTCGGAATTTAAAACAATTGCTGCTGTAGGACAATTATCCTCACATAAGAAACATGATACACATTTATCATCATGTATTAAAAGATTCTTAGTCTGTACTAAGGGACCAATATAATTATCTAGATTGTAAACACCTTGGGCACATATATTACTACATGATCCACAGCCAACACATAGTTTCTTATTGATAAATGGATATAATTGACCTTTCTCAAAGTTATCATAAACCTGGCATTCAGCCTCTTCAATGTATTCTTTAGTCTTTAATTTATTAGCTTTAGTTGGACAATATTTAACACAGTGACCACAACCGATACACTTACTCCTATCCATTTCAATATCATTAAGGCGTATAATCCTATGGGGTATCGTTACCTGTTTAAATGCATAGTCTAAGGTTTGGTCTTCAATGTCATCAGCCTCATTATTTATTACTGCCTCTGATTCAAATATGTAAATAGCTGATACAGGACAAGTTTGAACACATATTTCACATTTTACACAATTATCTAAAATTTTAGCACGTTTTGAATAGGTTGAATCACTTATAGCACCTACAGGACAATTCTCAACACAGAGGTTACATCTAATACAACGTGGAGATATAGCCATGAACCTTTCATTAGATTCAAAATCACCTATATCTACTTCAAAATCATCAAAATCATCATCTAAATCAACAGATTTTAAAATTACCTCTTTTTCAATAAGTTTCATCTGTTTTTCGAATTTAAGTTCCATAACCTATCATCCTGCAAATACCTGTTTAATCAACCATCACTAAATTACTTAATTAATTATATATTTTTATTATTAATTAATTTTTTTAAATAAAATTTAATCCTCATCATTTTCTTTGTCATATTCTTCCAAGAAATCTTCCAAATCATCAATCATTGGAAGACCAGAGATACCCATTTCCTGAACGGCTTTAGATGCAACCCAATTTCCAACAGTGACAGATTTTTCTAAATCGAAACCTTTCACATAACTATATAAAAATCCTGCATTAAATGAGTCACCTGCAGCGGTCGTATCCTTTGCATCTACTAAAAATGCTGGAACCTTTACCTCATCATCATTGGAATTTATACCATATGCCCCTTTAGTTCCCCGTTTTACAATTACGGTATCTATTCCGTCATCTCTGATTTTAATAGCCAAGTCCCTAAAACTTAAGTTCTCATCTTCAGGAATATTATCCCTTTTTCTATAATAATCCTCATATAGAATAAACATCTCGTTTTCATTTATAAGCAAGATGTCAGTTCTATCTAAAATTACTTTAAGTTCATCCACACCAAGTTTCGCATATATCAAACCTGGATCAAAACTCAAAATCATGGATTCTGGAAGTCTTGAGATTAAATCCTTTTGAGTTTGGAAAGTCTCACCAAACATTGAAGTGTAATGTATAATATGACCACGTGCAAGTTCGATAGGGTTAATCTCATCTAGTTCAATTGTTTCATTAACGCCGGTGTCGACATATAATGCCCTTTCACCATTCTGATCTACAAAACCTAAAACCTTACCTGACACACCGGTATCTGAATAGATTAGATTATTTAAGTATACTCCATGTTCTGCTAGATTGTATTCAAGTAATTCCCCTTCTGCATCATCTGCAATTTTACCTATATATGAGGTTGTAAGACCTAAATTTGCAAGACCAATTATTGTGTTGGCTGCAGAACCACCTGGACTTTCCTCCTCGGATATGATAGATCTTTCTTCATCATGACATGCAATCTCATCAACCGTAAATAGTTTATCCACATTCAATGCACCAAATCCAATAACATCATATTGGATATCATCAACAATTTCCATTTAAACACCTAAATAACCTAATTATAATTAATTTTAAACCAATATAAATAAAGAATTATAAATGATTTATTGGTTAAAAACCTATCTATCATTTATAAATGCTGATAATGATTTTAACTTAATTTATACCAATTTAAATACCTAAAATATCATGTAAATAAAAGGTATCCTCTCCGAGTTTTCCACCAAAGTTACCTGCAGAGATTTTTACAATTCCATCAATATCTAAAATACTGTCAATTGCCGCTTTTACGGCTTTTCTCATAGACTCCTCATTTACAGCATCTATAACAATTTCAGGAATATAGTTTACACCATCAGGTACCTTACTTTCATCACCTAATCTTTCTTTAAGTGAAGGACAAAATGGATGATTTGTGGAAGGTCCGATCTGTGGGAAATTAGTTTCAGGTTTACTTGCAGCTGAACAAACACCAAATGGTGCACATGCTCCGGGAACATTTAGAATTGCATCAACAATATTTCTTCCTGCCTCAAGTACTGCCTCTTTAGTGCTACACATATACCAGAAATTAGCACCCATAATACCATTACCATATCCCATTTCCTTATCAATTAAAAAGTCGGGAACGGCAATAGGGACATGAATCATATCCCTACCATAGATATTTTCTTCCCATTCGTAACCGTCACCACAATGACCTACCTGTTCCATCATGCCAATGTAACCGTCAGGGTTTTCAGTTGCTGAAAACATTGAGGTAAATGGTTTTACTAAAATATCCTGTCTAATCCTATAGGATAGTTCCAACTCATATTTTTTCAAATCATCAAGACCAAACCAATATTGAGCCATATATCCCGGTCTTCCGTCAGGAGTGAAATTGGCAGATACAGGTCCTTCAACTCCACCTTCAATTCTTCCAATAACTGAACTTGGTGTTGCAGTAGAATCATATGCTGCCTCTTTTGCGGTTTGTTCATCTTCAGCAGTAATTAATGCTCGTATATATTTTCCTCTGAAACTTTCAAAGAATGTATCTTCAACTAAACTATAATCTGTCATTTGAATCACGAATTTAATAATATTATAAAATAAGCAATTGCTTATTATAAACTTAACTTACATAATTGATGCAATATCCTTACCACGTAACTTAGCCCTCATTTCAATACTTTTATCAGCTAGTTCGTCTCTATTTTTATCGGTAATCTTAGCAATAAGGGGATATTTTTTACCATCGAAATGTTCCTTAAAGTAATCTAAGAAACGGTGGCTAATTCTGAAACCCTCATACATACCTTCAGGTAAAAATTCGTATTGATCTATAAATCCCATTGTATAATATTTACCTATTCTATAGAATAAATCAAGAATTACTGTAAATGGAATTGCATCCTCGGATATAATTGCAACTTCAGCTGCATTTATTGCATATTCATTTCCATTAAATGCAACTGCCAAACCCCCATGTGATTTTACATATTGAAGAGGTTCCAAATCTGTAATACTATCTCCTGCATAAATCACATTTTTAGGATCGATATCATTTTTTTCAATAATATCTTTTAGGGCCTTTTCTTTCTCAATACCCCCAACGGGATTAATGTTAAACATGTCCTCTGCAAAACTCATGTTCTTAAATTGATTAAAGAAGATATCATCAAGTAAATCTCCTTCCCTTTCAAGCTCTTCTGAATCTAGATTATTTCTATAATCTTGCATGAGATTACATTCAAGGATTTTACATCTGAATTCCTCAACTTTAACCTTTTCCTCATCTGTAATAGGCATTGAATCCAAATCAACCTCGGTATGATAAGTATTCTCATATGGAAAATCCATTTTATCACATAATGCTCTAATGTATTGACCATAGCTTGTACTTACAATATAGGAGTCAATGAATTCTTCTGCAATGAAAAATGAATTCTCAACACCATTAACAGTTTTTAAGGTTTCCTTTGCATAATCAATTAAATCCTGATTAGTAATATCCTCAGCTTTAAAGAATGGAGTGATATATGCCAAGGTTCCACCAACATGATAACCTTCCCTCTTTTCTACTTCAACTAAGTAATCGTCATAACTACTTAAAATCTTATAAAGTTTACTGCCATCCTGAATAAAATGGGAACATGCCTCATAAGCATTATCATTAATAGTTAATGGACCTTCACAATCTGTTACATAAACTTTCTTACTCAAATTAATCCTCCTAATCTAAAGTATTTAAAAAAAATGATAAAAATTAATGAAATAAAATTTAAAATGAAACAGTATTTTGGTTTTTAAGAATCTGTAAGTTGATTATTATCATCAGAATCTACAATATCAGAGCCTGTTTTATTGCTTATAGAATCTTCACCATCATCTGAATCTGTAGCTTGAGCATCAACATTATCAGAATCCAACATTTCTGAATTATTTGAATCAGTATCTTCACCGCCAGGGTTCTGACAATCCTTAATAATGTCAATGTCAATTGCATTTACAGGACATAGACATTCACATTCCCTACAATAAATACAGTTATCCTCGATATATTCAACCTTATCATTTACCATCTCAAGTGCATCTGTAGGACAGTTATTCACACATACACCGCAAGATAAACATCTAATATTGGATAATGTTAGTTTACCTTCCCTAGGCTTTTGAATCTCTGTGGACAAGTAATAGATTGTATCGCCTTTGGATTCAAATGATTCCTCGTAAATCGTAATGACATCAAACCTGCAAGCTTCAACACACTTACCACAAAAGACACATGAATCTGTAACATGTACCGGTGCAGGAGTATCTAACCATAATGCATCATCTACAGGACATACATTCATACATTCTCCACAGCCAATACATCTGAACTCATCTATAAATATTCTTCTTTTCGGTGGGAATGAATCAATCAAATTATTCATTTCTGTTATTTTAAAGTTTGAACCAGTGATATCCTCAAATTTTTTAGTGATTACCTCTGATGCGTTAAATTTAAGTTCAAATAAATTCTCGGATTCAATGATATCATCGGGTTTTACATTCTCTGCAGTTACCTCATCCAAATGTTTTGAAAATTGAAGTGATAAATCAGATAAGATCCTGTCAATTCTTGAAATGTTATGAGACAACACTGAAACATCTTTATCCACAATTTCTGATATGGTATCGGAGGTTCTAATCTTACTATATTGGGCATATGCTCTTTTACGTGAGGAGAATTTAATTGCCGTGGAAGGACATGCATGCATACACTCTTCACATCTTGCACAGTATCCTGGATTAATGTATGGTAGCTTTAATGTTTTACTAATAATAATGGAACCCTTAGACGGACATACCCTTACACAGGTTAAACAGCCAATACATTTCTTATGGTTTACAACAATTGCCTTTCCACCTTTAACAGTTCTTGGCAATATCTCACCATATTTAATTGCATCTGTAGGACATACCCTATAGCAATATCCGCATCTCATACATTTGTCTTCATCGATCTCACTGAAAGTTTCGGAACCCTCTGAACGTAGGTGAATAGCCCCTGTTTTACAATTAGCTACACATGCCCCACATGCTCTACATAATGCCTTGTTAATATTTGGAACATTTTCCTTAATTGGTTCTGCAATCTTTGTAGTCATTGTAATGGCAACATAGGGACATGCATTTCTACATAATACACAGCCGAAACATGAATCATGTAACCTAATATTACCATTAGGATCCAAGTAAATAGCCTCAACTGGACATGATTTTAAACATGGTTTTTCAACACAATGAGCACATTTATTATCATCAATATCCCATTGAACTTCAACTTCACGTATTGGTTTTCCGAAACGTTCATAATCTTCTCTAGCTTGCATTGTGCTCACCTTTTATAAAGTCATGATCTAATTGTGAAGGAGTAACAGTGATAAAGGCATATTCATTCCCATCATCATCAGAGTCAAGTACAAATTTAGCAAGGAATAATTTAATCACTGCAAATGGACAAGTTTGGAAACAAATACTACATCTACAACACTTATCATGGTCTCTTACAATAGTATCTCTCTCTTTATCAAAACTAATTGCACCAATTGGACATTCCTTAACACACATTTGGCATTTCTTACATTTTTCACTGTTCCATGTAATAACCCTAATCTTTAATCTGTCAACTGCATTTTCAATTATTTCATGCGCAATTTCAGTATCTGGAATAATCTTTAATGCCTCATCCCAGATATTTGATATTGGGAATTTTAATTGCAATAATGATTCTGGAGCCAGTTTTTCTAAATCTTCCTGTTGAGCCTCAATATATTTTTCAAGACTGTCAACAACCAGTTTAATCAATTTTCTTTGATCTTGTAGGTTATCAATAAATATTCCTTTCATTGCACCTTTAACTTTACAAGCCTTAACACATTCTCCACATGCAATACATTTTAATTGATTTACTTTTACATGTCCGTCAACAACTGAAACCGCATCTACGGGACATGCTTTAATACATGAATTACATTTAATACATAAATAATCATCAACAATATATCTGCGTTTAGATGGAATGATATTGAAATCTTCTTTAATTAAATGATTTTCTCCACATTCTAAAGTTTTTGGATTAGACGGGCAAACCTCAGCACAGAAACCACATCTAATACAGCCACCCTCATTAATTACAGGATAGACTAAACCTTCTGCTTCTTCAGTTGTCTCATCCCTTACAAGCTTAATTGCTGTTGGAGATGGACAACTTGCAATACAAGAACCGCATCCAATACAATTTTCCTTAATAACAACTGGAAAATCTCTAAATCTAGAAGGTTTTTCAACTGATTCTTTATGAGATTTTGCATCAGTAAAACGATTGATCCAGGTTTTTCTTGCAAATTCATATACATACCAAATTAAAGAACTCATAAACCATCATCTTTTAATTGAATTTAAAACATATCTTTTACGATTTTTTCATTAGTGTCTCTATTTAAAACTTGAACACGTTCAGCACATGCAATACAAGGATCACATGATGCATATGTAGCCACTGCATCTGCAACAGTTGGAACATTAGTTAGCATATATTTAGCACATGAATCTATATTTGTAATACTTGGAGTACGTATTGAAATATGTTTTATTAAATTGCCGTTTGTCTCACACATATACTTTACTTCACCACGAGGAGCCTCATTTACCCATTCACTGTAACCTGTATTAACTTCAACAGGTACTCTAATATCACCTTTAGGCATGTTATCAATAGCCTGTTTGATTAAATCAATTGATTGAGGTATCTCATCAAATCTATTCATAGCACGGGCATAATTATCTCCTTCTTTTCTCCAAATAGGAGAGAAATCCAAATGGTCTCTATAGGTAGGATGGAATTCCCTGCAATCATGTTTAAGACCTGATGCCCTACCAATAGGGCCTACTGCACGACCTTTTAATGCCTCTTCTCTGGTCATTTCTCCTACACCCTTAGTCCTTAAAGCTAAAACAGAACCTTCAGAGAATAATTCCACTATCCTATCATGGTTTTCCTCAATGACCTTAAGATTTTCAAGTATGGCATTGAAATGTTCTTCATTGGCATCCATTCTTACTCCACCAAGAACATTCCAACCCATATTAACCCTGTTACCTGTTAACAATTCAATAGAATCCATAGCATATTCCCTAAGTTCCAATACTTTCATGAACAATAACTCATGGTCCAAACATTTGAAAAATGTGGAATTCGCCAGATAATGAGATTGAATTCTATCCAATTCGTTAGTGATGACTCTTAAAAATTGGGCTCTTGGAGGTGCGTAAACTCCCGCCATATGCTCTAAAACCTCTGCAAATGATTGGGTATGTTCATAGGAACAAATACCACATATTCTTTCTGCAAGATAAATACATTTTTGCCAGGTTTTACCTTCCATAATCTTCTCTATTCCACGGTGGACATAACCATAATCTATTTCAGCTTTGACTACTCTTTCACCCTGAGTTTCAAGCTTTAATCTTAAAGGTTCCTTTAAACCTGGATGGACCGGACCTATAGGTACTATCATTTCTTACACCTCATCCTCATCATCTTTAATCTTCTTGTTCTCATGACTTTTTGCAACCATAGCATCAGGCGCAACATTTAAAATTGCATTAATAATTTCAGGAGGACTTGGAGGACAGCCAGATACAGCCCCATCTATAGGGATAAAATTAGATGCTGGAGCACTAACCCTACCACCTTCTTGAGCAAAAACACTTCCCGTTTGAGGACAGTTTCCAACAGCTAAAACAAGTTTTGGCTCTGGAGTCTTAGCATATATTCTTCTTAACTTATCCTCCCACTGTTCAGTGACAGGTCCTGTTAAAAGTATTATATCTGCATCACGAGGGTTGTTTTGTAAATAAATACCGTATTGTTCAAGATCATATCTAGGAGATAAACATGCAACGAGTTCTACATCACATCCATTACATCCACCACAATTAACAATACAAACGTTAATTGAGGTTTTTCGTACAATATCCTTAAGACGATCTAACATTTTCTTACCTCTAAACTGAAATTATTATCTAATAAAAATTATCTTAATTTTTCAACCAATATCCTTCTTCCTTCATCTACCGCATCACTGTAATCTTTACCATGAAGGATTTCCTCTGTCAATTTAAATTTAATATCCCTTGCTTCCTCCTGTGAAAGCAATTGAAGTACATCCACATACCATATAAATCTTAAATCAATATGTAATCTCATCATAATTTCTTCCGGAATTGCTGATTCATATGTTGAGTGAAGTGCCTCCAATGAGGACATGTCTAAATTTTTCATAAGAATATCCTCAAACTCTTCAACAGATATTCCCAGTTCTTTAGATAAAGGAACAATTAAATCATCATGCCATTTGAAACTTCTAAGAATTCTTAATTTATAAAGTTTCATTTTCTCTTCATCATCCATATAATCACCAATAGACTAAAATTAAATTATATTAAATAAACATTGTGTAAAAAACCAAATTACCACTGCAACTATAATACCAATTACAGTTTCTCTTCTACCATAACCTGGTCTCATATCTATTACAAAACCTATTAAGAATAGACCAATACTTATAACAATAAAGCTTGGAATAAAGTTAAGGAGACTGTAGTTAACAAATAAAAACCAACCAAGAATAGCCATAACTAATATTGGTATATTGGTTTCTTTAATAATATATGGTTCTAAATGTTTTTGATAGCTGTATAGAAGACCAAGAATAGCCCCAACTATAAAAACTATTAGATATATTAAAACATGTAATTGTTCTATCATAATCATCATCTGATTGGTTTGTTTTTAATTTAAATAATCTGTTTATAATGGTCTGTATAATAATATAATTGAAATACAGATCACAGCAAAGGTAATGAAAAACATTATCTTCTCTAGATTTTCTGCAAGTTCTGAACCTTTCTCTGTATATTGATATAATATTAACGGAGCAATAAGTATAGCTATAACTACAAGTGGCAAAACAACAGGACTATGAAATATGACAGCAAGTCCACTAATAAAAATAATACCAATAGCTACTAATGATGTAAGTATTAAAAAGTCTTTTTCTTGACTCATTTTCTCTCTCCGTATTTTATTTTTTAATTAAATTACCATTGGAATCAATGTTCCAAATACACATATAACCGCAATTGTAAACTGTGACATGACTGAATGGTTTGGATTTAACATAGGTGTTGTGGCACTTATAAAACCTGTAATTACAGATATTATTATCATTCCAATTGCATAACCCACTATTGTTAAAGGTCCAAAGAATATTGTAAGGAACAACCATAATAGAACATACCATAACATAGATTCGGAAAACATTATGAATCCTCTTAGGAATCCGAAATGTTCCGTTTCAAATCCGGAAATAATATCCTTACCTGTAGTGATTCCAAATGGAGAATATGGAGCCTTTGTAATAATAATCATAAAGAACATCAATGCCGCAAGTGGAATTGAAAATATTAGTGGTCCATGTGCAGATTGATAAGATATTATTTGTCCAATATTCATTGTATGAGTTTCCAAATAAACAAGTACAATAGCTGCAAACAATAAAAGCTCGGATGAAGCAGAGAAAACCGCCCTTACACAACTAAGTTTTCCATAGGGAGAACCTGATGAGGAACCTGAGTTATGTTCTACAATCTTATGAACCGCATAGATACCAAACATTACCATTAAGGATCCATAGGTTACAGGACCAACAATTACACCAGTAACCCATATAGCACATAATATAGTTACAATTGCTATGTAAAATGGTTTTGAAATTGTTTTAGGCCATGAAGATTCTTTAAAGAAAAATTTTAAAGAATGTAATAAATACTGAATCAAAGGAGGTCCTGGCCTTAACTGAACACGAGCCATAACTTTCCTATGTAAACCTAAAAGTAAGCTCCCAGCAAGAAAAGCTATCATTACATTTATTAGAATATCTGCCATTAAATTATACATATAAATCGAATACACACTCTATAAAGGATTTAATATCCAATAAATGGTTCCTGTATTCTTTCCTCCTTCTCATCTTTTTTAGGTTTAGCCATAGTAAGTAAACCTAATGAAAGGATAAAAAATGGTATAAATACAATTGCTACAGCATAGACAATCCAATCTGCAGGATTAAATATTAAGGCATATAATATTGCAATTGTTGATATGATAAGTAATATGCTACTTACAGTTTTTAATTTATTCATTTTTAACACCTTTTCTAAGTACAAATAATGAGTAATACTTCAATTACCCTTATAATAATAAATAATGAACTTAAATGTACAATTAATAAAAATGGAGAACCTGGGGTCCTAAACATCTCTGCTTTAGATGCGAAGAATGGCGCTATACCTGATTCACCACAGGCTCCGATAAATATTAATATTGCACCGAAAATCATCATTGCAGTAGGTTTCATACTTTGAATTGCAAGTAAACTTACTGTTCCACATGCTCCAAGAACAATTGCTGCACCTCCAAATAATGGTAAGCTACACATCATCGCAATTAAACCATATTGGAAAACAGAATCCAAAACATCTACTTGTTTTACTGATGATATAATACCAATATTTAAGATTCCGACAAGGGACATAAATAAGGTCAAATTATATAAATCCCCTGTAATCATTGCACCTGCTGTAGCTATACCACAAATCACAGATAAGAATCTTCTTGCTTTAAACTCCTTAATATCTACAGATTTTCTTTTGTCTGCAAGTGTACCGAACTCGGCTTCAACCTGAGTTTCCGTATGGCCTATAGCAATAAGAAACGTGAATATCAATATAGTCACAAACATGAACAAATGAAATGGATTTAAATAGAATACAATATCCCCTAAAGGTACTATCCCAAGTAAATTTCCACCTAAACTTGCAATACTCATAATTTTCCTCTATCAAATTTTTAATTCAACAACTAATATTTTAAATATTAAAATTAATTAGTTTAAGCTAATTAATTATTTTTTACCAAAATCTTCTCTCATAAGGACTCCGATCAATCCCATTTTTGTTGCAACTTTTAAGAGTAATCCGCAAGCTGCAAGGAATAAACATAATAACCAATATTGTGGCATGGTAAAGAACAACCAGAAAGATATAATCCACATACACCAGCCAAGTCCAGATATACCGGAAATACCATTTAATTCAAGTACAGGTAATCCTCTTGCTTTTCTTGAAAGGATATATAATAAGATACCTCCACCTGCAACTGCACCACCTGTGAATCCAGTTAAGAAAACTCCATAAGCAAGTAAAATCAAACTTAAGAAGTTTGGAGCGGTGGTTAATATTTCCATATTGTAATCCATAGGCATTGGAGCAAAAGATACATTAGGTTGATTTGATGAAATCTTTCTCATTTCACGGGATATTAAGATTTCGGAAATTGCCATAATCTCCGCAAGTTCCACAACCAAACCTGGTAGAATAAATGACTCAGCCAAATCTGTACCTACACCGGCAACTACGATAATCATTGCAAATCCAATTAAATCGGTTAAGATAAGAACATGGATATCACGTTTCTGCATTGCTATTGCAATACATGTAAAGAAACCTACAATTATTGCCGTGTAAAATGCAGGCAGATACATATTTGCATATATAAGGGGAACTGTTGTAGGAACTAACATTAATTGTCCCTCCTGTTCTGCTTAATATGAGCTTTACGATTATTCATCTCAACCTCGGAAGCCAATCTATCAGATTCAGATATTGCAACCTTCATATCTTTCTTAATATTTTCAGGATCATTCTTTCTATTCATGGTATAGTTTACACATAACCATGAGGCAATAATAAATGCCATCATTAAAATTGAAGATTCAAGAACCGTATCGAAACCTCTGGTATAGTATAAAATCTCGTCTATAAGTCCACCAGGAGATGAGTAGATACTCGTACCAAAGTATGGTGATATGCTCATAACAAATTGAGACAGTGGTGAAACGTAAGAGTTAATCCAACCTAAATTAGGCTCATACTGTGGATATTGAGATATAGTTATACCTCTCTCTTTAAGAGGTTCACCTCCACGGGCATAAGGAGCCATTGCCATACCCTGATCCACTTGAACCTGAGGCTCAGGTCTTGGATAAATTTGGTCTACATTTAATCCGACCGGAATTAAAAGACCAATGATTAAAGCGATACCTAAAATCAAAGCAAATAACCGTGGAATTCTTTTAGGAGTAGCTAACTTATTCCATAAATCTCCTATTCTCATAAGTTACACCCCTTAAACTTTAATACCATTAAACATCAGCTCCTATTTCTTCTAAACGTGAAATAGCTCTAAATAGAATTAATGTACATATAACAGATGTAGCGATCATTGTTAAAAGAGCTAATGTATGGTTATAACATAATAATATTAATGAAACACCAACTGAAGCAACCTCAGTATTCATAGTCCTAACAACCGGGTCTTTTACACCGGGACCCCAGCAAGCACCTAAAGTACCTACAACAGCCAGAATAATTCCTGCATAAAACCATATGTAAATATTAAACATTAGGACCACCTTCCCGATTATTATGCCTAATTCTATCAATTTTTAAAATTGACATTAAGAAAATGATAGTAGATACAGGACCTAAAATTGCTATGGCAAATGCAACATCCAGATACTTAAATGTCACTACAGCAAGTAGAAAACCAGCATCAACAATACTGTACAAGATAACTTTATCTATCGGTTTTTTTACAATTAACATACCAATTGAACCAATAAACATTAAAGCTAAAGCAACAGTAGTAATGTTAAAAAATCCTAGAAAATTCATTTTTATTCTCCATCTAAGACAATTTCATCATCCAATTTATTTAATGTATATGCAATTGCATTAGAACTAATTGTTGAACAGACAAAGAATACAGCTGCAACTATCAATGCAAAAGGTGTATTAATATATAATGCAATCATAGCAGGAACTGAAAATCCGATAACATTAATATACAATAATTTCTCAGCCCTATTTTGAGTTATTAAAGCTCTTAATGCCATGAGAATAGTAATAATACCCAAAATTTCCATATACATCTTATCGCCCCATATCTTTATTTAAAACT
The DNA here is from genome assembly GCF_000320505.1 of Methanobrevibacter boviskoreani JH1. NCBI lineage: Archaea > Methanobacteriati > Methanobacteriota > Methanobacteria > Methanobacteriales > Methanobacteriaceae > Methanobrevibacter > Methanobrevibacter boviskoreani. Next base: position 110,771 of record NZ_BAGX02000010.1, on the reverse strand, counting down.
TAACCACTTATCTAAATAGATTTTTAGATATTTTTCAATAATTATTCTAATTTAGTATACCTATTAAATTTCCTTGCAATAGTACCGAGAAGTTTAGTACTTGCAGGATGGTGAATACCCTGTATTACAAATATTGCAATTACCATACCCACAACAAACATAATCGGCTTGAATCCGAGATAATCACAGAATATTGTAAGAATTACAGTCATAGTAAGAGCACCGGTAGTTCCCGCATATCCTGGATCTGCACATAATCTATTTCCAATATAAACTAAAAATGCAGCAAGGATTCCACCATTAATTCCTAGAACCATAAATCCAATACTTGCAAGTAAAGTTCCTGCGGATGCATCTGGAGAACATAATATATTTCCTTGGAAAAATCCGCCAGATAAATCTCCGCCCCTTTGTTTAATAGAGTGTCCAACATTATCTGCCCCTTTAACACCAGGTTCCTCAGGAAGACCTAAATACGTATCAATAAGTACAAAATTAAGCCAGGAAATAATTGCCGCTATGATTAATCCGATAATCTCATTCATTATTTCCACCCTCTGCATTTGGTGAATCAGGAAATACATATCTGAATAAATATTTCACAAATACTGCTGATAAAACACCTATAATTATCGCAAGTAATTTCCCATCATATAACCAATAGAAATTAATTGAAAAACAGAATGCTAAAATACCCATAGCTATAATAGCTGTAGGAAAAACAGCACTTTTAGTCCATGAAAACCTTCTAGGTTTTTCTGGAAGAAATGGCATTCCTAAAAGTAAAGCCACTGCAATAGAAACTATTATTGTAATTAGATAATTTAACAATAATGAGGTTTCACTAATTAGATATATCATAGTATTAATTATCCGATTAAATAATATATAAATTTTATGTATAAAAAGTTATATCTTAAAATTGTATTTTTAAGAAATAAAATCAATAAAACTAGTTTTAAACAAATCTATTAAAAATTAAACTCAAATAAACAAATAAGACAAAGATAAACATTAATTTTAAAAATAATAATTAGTTTGAATATAGGAGAAAGGAAATTTTAATATACACTATTTTATAATGTTCAATTTATTTCGACATATATAGTATTTTAAAACATCAGAATATTAAAAGTGAAAAAAAGCATGGTTTAAGGAAAGACAGGAAAAAACCTATTAAAATAATCGGACAATACTATTGAGGATTATCCATAAACCATTTAATAGTTTCTTTAAGTTGATTTTTAAAGTTATCTGAATCGACAGTGAAACCGATATTCCTCTGGTTAGATATGTCCGCAATAGAATGTTTAATATCACCAATACGTTCGTCCTCATATATAGGCTTTATGTCACTGCCCAATACCTCGGTGATAATATCATATAGTTGGTTAATTGAAAGACCTTTACCGCTTGCAATATTTACTATACCATTATAGTCAGACTCACATGCAAGAATATTGGCCCTTACGATATCCTTTACATAAATAAAATCCCTCGTCTGTTCTCCGTCACCAAATATAGTAGGCTGTCTACCGTTCAACAAACCATAAATAAAATTAGGAATTACTGCAGCATAAGAGGAGTGGATGTTTTGTTTAGGTCCGAAAACATTGAAATATCTTAATGAAACATAATTCAAGCCATAACTTTCATTAAAAGCCTTAAGATACAATTCAGAACCTGCTTTTTGTACTGCATATGGTGATTCCGGCATATATGGTTCAGTTTCCTTAAGGGGAATATTTGGATTCTCCCCATATATTGCTGCTGACGAAGAAAAGACTACCTTTTTAACATTATTATTTTTAGCCGCAACAAATAATTTTAAACTTCCATCCAAATTATTTTCATTGGAAAATAAAGGTTTTTCAACACTTTCAGGCACACTTGCAAGTGCAGCTAAATGAAACACATAATCAGTGCCTTTTAAAATTTTATCCAAATCCAGATCATTTAAATCCCCCTTAATGATTTTAAGATTTTCATGATTCGGATATTTAAGATTATCAATTTTACCTGATGAAAAATTATCGATTACTGTAACCCTGTTATTTTCTACCAATTCATCAACAATATGAGAACCAATAAAACCTAAACCTCCAGTTACAACTATATCCTTTCCTTCCATCGAAATCCACATATAAAAATTTATAAAAATAAAAAATAAATCTTGAAAATTAAAAACAGTAAATTTTCAAATATAATATTATTATATTAATTTTTATTCAATATAAATATATTGATTTAAAATAAGTAATAGCTAATTTATTTGTTAGTAAACTAGCTTTTTGTATAAAAAGTCTGGATAAATTCTATTAAAAAATAGTCTTTACGAATAAAAATTAAGAAAATCTTTATTTCTAATAAAAATAAAAAAATAAGGCAAAGAATGTAAAAAATAGATTACATAATTCCAAAATATGGGAAATCAGGAATTATGTTTAAAATAAACTTTTGAAAACCTCTAAAAAAAACAGAAAGAATGTGTAGAATTAGGCTGTAAAATTATGGAAACCACAATTTACACATTCATGTTCCTCTTCAAATTTAGGTGGGTTTTTAAGTTCTTGTAAGGTTATTGTAAAGAATGCATTGTTACCTAAACCATTTGAACCTTTATTTACAATTGGAGAAACACCTTTAAAGTAACATGGAATATCACCAGTTCCACCAATATCTACCTTTACAGGTTCAAACATTTTTAATCCTTCAAAGAAAATCATAGATTTACCTACAATTTCCTGTGGTGCATTTACAGTAAAAACAAACATGTCCTCATCTAAAGCTTTTAAGCGTACAAACTTATCATCAAACTCAAATTTGTCACCGTCGCCTCTTTTAAATAAAACTACATTTGAAATCTCATTGTTTGCCATAATATCACCTTCAAATGATTTTATAAAATTAAAATATTCTGAAATAGACTATTCCAATTTAAATTCTACTACCTAACAATTTAATAAAATATCATTATTAAAAATTTACTTTAAAATAACCTTATTTCATTAGCTCAACTTATAAAATTATTAAACATCATTAATTCAACCAAACATCTGCTTAATAATTTAATAGATACCATGAAATAATTTTATTTTAGACCAACACAATACTTTATTTAAATTCTTTAATTAAACTTTTATCATATTCATAAAGTTGAATATAAACATTGATTAAAGAATATAATTTTATGATTTATAAAGTTAATGTTTTGCTAAACCCATTTTAGATAATATTTTTCTAAATCAAATATCTTTATAAGATATATTATAATAATATTATATTATAATAATTTATATATTAAATTAAAATTCCCATGGAATTACTGTTTTAATTTTTTGAAGATAATAAAATTTTAATACAATTATAATTTTTTTAAACTAATTTTAAGAAATATCGAGGTTATAAATATGAATGAATACAATATTGATATTGGAAATAGAATTAAAGAGCTTAGAGAACTTTCAGATGTTAGTACTGAGGAATTATCTGAAAAATTAAATCTTGATAAAGAACTTTATGAAAAATATGAAAGTGGCCAAATCGATATTCCTGCAAGCGTTGTATACGAAATCTCCCGTATTTTTCAGGTGGATATGGGATTGCTTTTAACCGGTGAAGAGAGTAGAATGTCAATATTTGATGTTACACGTGCTGGTGAAGGTGTGTCCGTTGAACGAAGAAAAGAATACAAATATGAAAACCTATGTAAACGTTTCATCAACAAGAAAGCGGAAATGTACATCGTAACAGTAGATCCTAAAGAGGATGTAAGTCCTTCCTTTAATAACCATCCAGGTCAGGAATTTAACTATATCCTAAAAGGACAGATGAAACTTTATATCAAAAATAATGAAATTGTTTTAAATGAAGGAGATTGTGTATTCTTTGATTCAACCAATGACCATGCAATGGTTGCTTTAAATAATGAAGAAGCTAAATTTTTAGTTGTGTTAATGTAAATTTATTATTTTTTATAATTTTTTGTGGTAATATAATGACATCGTTAATAAGTGAATATGTAAATAGAGTAGATTTTGACTCATATGAAGATTTCGCGGAAAATTTTCAATTTAAAATACCGGAAGATTTTAACTTTGGTTTTGATATTGTTGACAAATACGCCGAAATAGATCCCAATAAAAGAGCACTTGTTTGGTGTGACGATAATGAAGATAAGATCTTCACATTCAAGGATATTAAAGAAGAATCAAACAAGGTTGCTAATTTCTTAAAAAAATTAGGAATCAAAAAGGGAGACTGTGTAATCCTTACCCTAAAAAACAGGTATGAATGGTGGTATACAATGGTTGCACTTCATAAAATAGGTGCAATTGCAATATCTGCAACACATATGTTGAAACTTCATGATATTAAATACCGTCTTAAAAAAGCACATATGAAAGCTATCATCACTATTGATGAAGATAACCTTATTAGAGATTATAATAAGGCTGTTGATGAGCTTGAAATGAATACCATAAAAATCACAGTTAGTGATGAAAAATTCGATGGCTGGTATAACCTTCATGAAGAGATGGATAAACAATATGATACCTTTAAAAGACCTACCGGAAGTCAGGCTACAGATATCCATGATCCCCTTGTAATGTATTTCTCATCAGGAACAAGCGGAGAACCTAAAATGGTTAAACATAATGGAAGATATCCAATTGGAGACATTGTTACTGCACAATACTGGCATGAGGTTGTAGAAGATGGACTTCACCATACCGCAGCTGACACCGGATGGATCAAAGCCGTATGGGGTAATCTATATGGACAATGGATCTGTGGTTCCGCCGTTTTCATCTATGATTATGTGAGATTCAACGCATATGATTTAATTAAGAAGATTACTGAACACCATGTTGATACATTCTGCGCACCTCCAACAATTTTCAGATTCCTCATTAAGGAAGACCTGTCAAAAATAGACTTCTCCAATCTTAAACATGTTTCAACAGCTGGAGAATCCTTACCCCCTGAGGTATTTAACAGATTTAAAGAACTAACTGGTCTTGAAATTAAGGAAGCATTTGGACAGACAGAAACCGTTATCAGTATTGGTACCTTCAAATGGTTAAAACCAAAACTAGGTTCTGTTGGTAAACCAAACCCGGTATTTAAAATTGACCTTTTAAATGAAGAGGGCAAACCCGTCGATTATGGTGAAGAGGGAGAAATATGTTTCGACTTAAGTGCAGATAATACTGGTCTATTTGACGAGTATAATAATGATCCTAAACGTAACCATGAAACCAGATATGACGGCCATTACCATTGCGGAGATAAGGCATGGAAGGATGAGGATGGATATTACCACTTTGTTGGTAGAAATGATGATGTGATTAAAAGTTCAGGTTATCGTATAGGACCTTATGAAGTAGAAAGCGCTGTAATTTCACACCCCGCTGTGGTCGAATGTGCAATTACTGCTTATCCTCATGAAATAAGGGGCCAAGTTGTAAAGGCTACAATTGTTCTTGCAAAAGGTTACAAACCTAGTGAAGAGTTAAAAAAAGATATTCAAAATCATGTTAAGAAGGTTACCGCTCCCTATAAATATCCTCGTATGATTAATTTTGTGGATGAAATACCTAAAACATCTAATGGAAAAATCATAAGGAAGGTTATCCGTGAGGCAGACCTAAAAAAATATGCCGAGGAGCAGAAGAATAAACAAAAATAGATTTTAACCCAAAGACCGATTTGAAATTAGACATTTTTAATTTCTAATCCAACTATTATTTTAAAAATTTTAAATTAACCATACTTATAGAAAATAAATATTTAAAGTGATTAAATGGCTTATAAAGAAAATTCAAAAAAGTTTTTATCTAACGCAAATATAACAATAGGAGATTTGGTGAAAGTTTCAAAGGAAGGAACCTCCTATACAGGTATATTGCTAGATAGATCCGAAGATGCTGAAGATAACTATATTGTTATAAAATTAGACAGTGGATATAATGTGGGTATTGAAATTACCAATGCCTCAATTGAACTAATTGAACATAAGGATAAACCAAAAATTGGTTACGATGAGACGGAATTAACCAAAGATCCTGAAAAGATGAATATATCCATCATATCTACCGGTGGTACAATATCCTCAATCATTGATTACAGTACCGGTGCAGTTCATCCTGCATTTACAGCTGGAGATTTACTTAGGGCAAATCCTGAAATCATAGACCTTGCAAACTATGATGTTAAAGCTTTATATAACATTCTAAGTGAGAACATGGAACCAAAATATTGGTTAGAAGCTGCTAAAAACATTGCAGATGATATTTCATCTGGTTCAGAAGGTGTTATTGTAGCTCATGGTACAGATACAATGCATTATACATCTGCAGCACTTAGTTTCCTACTTGAAACACCTGTACCTATCGTTGTAACAGGTGCTCAAAGAAGTTCCGACAGACCTTCCACAGATACACACTTAAATTTAATCAATTCCATTGGAGCTGCAAAATCTGATATTGCGGAGGTAAGTGTCTGTATGCATGATTCATTAAATGATGACATATGTGCATTACACAGTGGTGTGAAAGTAAGAAAGATGCATACTTCCAGAAGGGACACATTTAGAAGTATTGACTCAGAACCTATTGCATATCTAAAAGATGGTGAAATAAAAGAAACCACAAGACCATACGTTAAGAGGAATGAAAAAGAATTAAAAGTACAGGACAATATTGAGGATAAGGTTGGTCTTATTAAAAGTTATCCTGGAATCTCCCAGGAACTTATCGATTATCACATTGATAAGGGATATAAAGGTCTTTTAATTGAGGGAACTGGTCTCGGACATGTACCTGAGTATATGGTCCCATCACTTGAAAGGGCAGCTGATGAGGGTATTCCTTGCGTTATGACATCACAGTGTATTTATGGAAGAGTAAATATGAATGTCTACAGTACAGGACGTAAACTTATTGATGCACATCTTATATCCGGTGAAGATATGACCCCCGAGGTAGGATATGTTAAACTATGCTGTGCTTTAGGACAGACTGATGATATAGATGAAGTTAGAAAAATTATGGAAACTAACATTGCTGGTGAAATTACAGATAGAACCTCAGCAAAATACTTTTTAAATTAGGTGAGACAATGAGCGAAAAATATGATTGGAAAGATTTAGGCCTTAAAATGGGACTTGAAATACATCAACAATTAAATACAAAATCAAAACTATTCTGTTCATGTCCTACTGAACTTATTGATGATGATGTGGATTTAACAATTAGAAGAAATTTAAGACCTACTCAAAGTGAATTAGGTCAAATGGATAGAGCTGCACTTCAAGAATCAATGAGAAACTTAAATTTTAACTACGAGTCATTTAACAAACATACCTGTCTTGTAGAATGTGATGATGAACCACCTCATGCATTAAATCAAGAAGCATTGGAACTTGCAATTACAATATCCACACTTCTAAACATGCATATTGTAGATGAATTCCATACCATGAGAAAACAGGTTATTGACGGAAGTAATACAAGTGGATTCCAGAGAACAGGACTTCTTGCAACCGACGGATATTTGGATACCCCATATGGTAGGGTTAAGATAGAAACAATAGGTCTTGAGGAAGACGCTGCAAGAAGGGTGGACACCAATAGTGAATTTACCGAATTCAGATTAGATAGACTTGGAATACCTCTTGTAGAAATTACAACAGATCCTTCCATGCATCACCCTAAACAGGTTGAAGAAGTTGCATATATGATTGGTCAGGTTCTACGTAGTACAAATGTAAAAAGAGGACTTGGAACAATCAGACAGGATTTAAATGTTTCAATTGCAAAGGGTGCAAGAGTCGAGATCAAAGGTGTTCAGAATCTTGAATTAATGCCCTTAATAGTTGAAAGGGAAGTTGAAAGACAATTAAAACTTATTGAAATTAAAGAAGAACTTGAAAAACGTCATGCTGAAGTTGATGAAACAATATATGACTTAGATGAGGTATTCAAGGATACTGAAAGTAAAATCTTAAAATCAGCAAAGTCCATTAAAGGAATTATACTTAAAGGATTTGACGGACTTATAGGTGTTGAAGTTCAGAAAGGCAGAAGATTCGGTACAGAACTCTCAAGTTACGCCAAAAAACGTGGAGTAAGTGGCCTTTTCCATACTGACGAACTACCTGCATACGGCATTACTCAGGAAGAGGTAGATAAACTAAGAGAATTTTTAGATGCAAAACCTGAGGATGCAATAATCATAGTAGCACACAATCCGGATATTGCAGAATCAGCTCTTGAGGAAGTTATCAGAAGAGCCAAACTTGCATTTGAAGGTGTTGTAGAAGAAACACGTAAATCATTAGATGATGGTAATACCGAATATATGAGACCACTTGCAACAGCAAATAGGATGTATCTTGAAACCGATATACCATTATTTAAAATTACAGATGACATTATAGAACCTATTAGAAATAATCTTCCTGAACTTCCAGATGTTAAAAAGGAAAGAATCATCAAAGAATATAATTTAAGCGAGGATCTTGCAAGCCAAATTGTAAGAAGAACCCTTGGTGATGAATTCGAGAATATCCTAAAAGAGGTAGAGGTGGATCCTACAGTGGTCGCATCCACATTGAGTTATGATTTAAGGGATATTCGAAGGGAAGGTACCGATGTAGTTTCCATTACTGAGGATAAATTAATCGAGGTATTCAAATTACTTGAGGCCAATAAGATATCTAAAGACGCGATTAAAAAGTTAATTGAATCCATGTGTAAAAACCCTGATAAAAGTGCCGAGGTTGTTGCAGAGGAAAATAATTTAAGCCTACTAAGTTTAGATGATGTTAAAGCAATCATTGAAGAAATTGCAGATAAAAACGATTCAATGATTAAAGAACGTCAGATGGGTGCGATGGGACCTTTAATGGGTATGAGTATGAAACAACTAAAAGGTAAGGCAGATGGAAGTACTGTAAATAAAATAGTAAAAGAGGAGATTCAAAAACGTTTATAGACATAAACTTTTAATTAACGGATTCAAAAGCAGCATAAATATAAAACTTCCATTTACTTTTTAATTTTTTATGGAAATTAAGAGAAATTAGTAAAAAACAACCATACAATATTTTAAAAAAAAAGTTCATGAAAAAATTGATGTCTTTAATAAAAAAAATTCCAGTAAGACAATTGAAAACAGGTAAAAATAAACAAGAATCCGAATAAATAAAAACAAAGGAAAATAACTTAATTTTAAAATTAAGTTAAAATATTATTAAAATAAAATTAACATAACAATCTAGTATCCGCCATTACCAAACCTATCATTTAAGAACATATAAATGAAGAATGTAATTAAAAGAATTACTATTACAGGTAATAACCACATAAATAAATAGAATACTACAATTGCTAATAGTAATGCAATTAAAATAAATACTAAATCCTGAGTTTCCATACTTATTAATATTAAAAATCTAGTATATAAAACATTTGAATTATAAAAAAATATAAAAGAATTATAATTATATATAATTATAGTATATATCTAAAAAAATATCATTAGATACTTTAAAAATCATAGCGAGAATATATTATGAAAATTATTATTATAAATAATAGAGGTCAATATAATCACAGGATTCAAAGAAGCCTACAAAACTTAGATATACCTTGTGAGCTTGTAAGCAATTCCCTAACAGTTGACGAAATTAAAGAAAAAGAGCCAATGGGACTAATTTTAGGTGGAGGTCCATCCATTGAATTAAGTGGAAATAGTTCCGATTATATTGGTGAAATTGATGTTCCTACATTAGGAATCTGTTTAGGCCATCAATTGATTGCCTTAAAATATGGCGGTGAAGTAGAAACCTCAAAGACCGAAAGTTATGCACAGGTTCAAATTAATATTACCGAAGAGGAGGAACTTCTAAAAGGTCTTGGACCTGACATGGATGTTTGGACATCACATAAGGATGAAGTTAAGACTTTACCAAAAGACTTTAAAATACTTGCCAACTCTGACGTCTGTGATATTGAAGCTATGAAACATAAGGATAAAGATATTTACGGAATTCAATTCCACCCAGAAGTACATACCACCCCTAGAGGAGATGAGGTATTCTTAAACTTCTATGAAATATGTAAAAATAGTTTATAAAACTGATTTAAACTTCAAATAATATTATTCGATTAAATTTAAAAGATATTACACTTGTAAAACTATTAAAAAGAGGTTAAAAAATGATTGACAATCCAGAAGACTTGAAAAACAAAGCATTAGAATATAAACCAAATCTTAAAAGAGAAAAATTAGTCGTACCTATAGGTAGCGAAGACTATGAATTTAGAATCTCAGGCATTGGTGAAAAAAGTATTAAAATAGAAAAATACATCAAATACGATGCTATTATGGAAGCTGTGGATGCCGGAAATGAAGACGGTCTTGAATCAATACTTTTAAAATTAGTAGACGATTTCCAACCTCCTGAAGACACAGAATAAATTGATTTTTGAGGAATGATTTATGTTTACACCTAAGGGTTTTATAGATGAGGCTATAAAAAATGTTAAAGAAACAATCCAGGATGAGAAAGCGGTTATAGCATTATCTGGTGGAGTTGATAGTTCTGTATGCTCAGTCCTTGTTGGTGAAGCCATTGGAGATAACTTAACTGCCATATTTGTAGATCATGGATTACTTAGGAAAGGTGAAGCTGAACAGGTTATTGAAACCTTTAAAGATAGATTAAATTTCATTTATGTAGATGCATCAGAGGAATTTTTAGATGCCCTTAAAGGCATTACAGATCCCGAGAGGAAAAGAAAGATAATAGGTAAAAAATTTATTGATGTGTTTGAAAGAGAGGCTAAAAAAATAGATGCGAAATATCTTATTCAAGGTACAATTGCACCTGATTGGATTGAAAGCCAGGGAAAAATTAAATCTCACCACAACCTTGCACTTCCAAGTGGAATGGTTTTAGAAGTTGTAGAGCCTATCCGTGAATTATATAAAGATGAGGTTAGGGAAATAGGTGAGGAGTTAGGACTTCCTGATGCAATAGTACATCGCCAGCCATTTCCTGGCCCAGGTTTAGCTGTTCGTGTTATAGGTGAACTTACAAAAGAAAAAATAAAGGTATGTCAAGATGCCGATTTAATTGTCAGAGAAGAGGTTGAAAAGTCTGGATTTGATAAAGAATTATGGCAATATTTTGCTGCTTTAACAAACACAAAAGTAACTGGTGTTAAAGGGGATCAAAGGGACTTTGGATATTTAGTTGTGGTAAGGATGGTTGCATCATTTGATGCCATGACCGCATATGTTCCGGAAATACCTTGGGAACTCATAAAAAACATATCCAGAAGAATCACCTCCGAAGTTCCTGAAGTTACACATGTATCCCTTTCAGTTAGTGATAAACCACCTGCAACTATTGAATTTGCTTAAGAATTTAAAATGATAGTGAAGGTTAAATGATATTAATTTCATTAAAAATTAAAATTTAAAAACCTTCCCTACTTAATAAAAAACTAAAAAGATGAGAAAAATGCATGGTACAACAACTAAATACTGTATTTATTGTGGTAAAAAAATACCAATAGATACTAAGAAATGTCCTTACTGTCTTAAATGGCAAGAAGATGAGGACGACGTTTCAAGAAATCATTTTATCAATAGTTATGTATCACCAGAACACGAAATGGAATTAAAAGAGAAATCCAAAAATAAAAAAGAAGAAACAAGAAAAGAAAGTATTCAAGACAATACCCAATATAATCTTAATGAGGAATATTCCGACATACTGCCAATTAGAAGACAGTTGCTTCTTTTACTTGTTGGTGGTTGGTTTTACTCAGTTTGGTGGTATTATAAATCAAACACATTATTAAAAGATAGGTTTAACAAAGATATTCGTCCAGGTTGGCGTACAGTTGGTTTTATAATACCTATAGTTAACTGGTTTATGTATTATATTCTACTTAGGGACTATGAAAAATTAATTAGAAACGAGAACATAGAATCCTATGACTCAATCTTAAACACTTTAATATTTATTTTCATACCTATCATTGGTGATGTATGGACATTCTGTAATGTTCAGGAATCAATGAACCAGTTATGGCAAGTCAAGGAAAGAAACCTACCAATCAGACGTAGCTTTACCAACGGAGAAATAATATTTTTAGTGATTATAATAGTTCTAATGATATTCTTAATAATGACATTCCTATCATTAATTTTTTATAGTCTACAGTTTTTGGCAATGTAGGATTATAAATTAAAACAAATCTTTTTATTTTTAAACTTTTAATTAACATGTTTTTGAATATTTTAATTTTACATTATTAAAAAATTTTAAAGGATAAAATGAAAGGTAAAAATCAAAGAACAACAAAACATGCTTATCTTGAGAGATTGACCAAAGACATGAAGATGAAATCCGTAAATGTAGGTAAGGACCTTGAAGGTAGTACCCCGCCTTCTGTTTTTATAGGTCATTGGAACTATCCTAAAGTATATGCAGGACCAATGATGGCTAACCAATTAGGAGATACCTATATCATGGATTCACCAGAGTCCTGGTTAAATCAAAATAAAAGTCAGGACGATATTTTAAAGTATCGTATGAATCTAGTACGTGGAAAACAATTAATGAGGATAGATGACTTGGATAATCCTTTTGTTGAAAAACTTCAAGACATTTCACTTGCATCAAAATCCACTGATGCCGAAGCAAATTTCCTCAAAAGGCCAAGGGGTGCAAGCTTATCACAGGAGTCTATGCCCCATGGACCTAGTGGAATACTTGAAAACTTTGATATAGATGCTGTAAAATGGGACAGACAACTTGAAAAATCATATTATGATACTGACCTATCAGCCAAAGATGCTGTAATGAGGTTACATGAGAAGAATGTGCCTTTCTCAGCAATTCAGAAATCATTCTCTGTAGGTGCGTTCGGAATTGGCAAAAATAGAAAGTTAGTACCAACCAGATGGTCCATTACCGCTGTCGATTCAAGTCTAGCAGATGAACTACTTAAGGATGTTAGGAAAAATCCGATTCTTGATACCTATAGGGTTTACGAGAATGAGGATCTTAATAACTATTACGGAATCATATTAACACCTACAGAATGGCAATTTGAATGGATCGAGGCATTCTATAAAGTTAAAAATAATGAGGAACTAATTTTCTCCGATTATGAAACTAACGAGGACAAGAAAGAATATTCCTCAGTTGGCGGCTGTTACTATACAAGCAAAATGGTTGTATTAGATGCGCTAAAACAAATGAATCTGCAATCTGGTCTTTTAATATTAAGGGAAGCCTATACAGGTTACGTTCCAATGGGCGTGTTTAATGTTAGGGAAAATATTAAGAAAGCCATGGAGGAACCTTATAAAGAGTTTGAAGATTTAAAATCAGCTGTAAGATATGTCGGTTCCAATTTAAATATTCCATTAAGCAGATATGTGAAATCAAGTCACCTACTTAATGAGCTTTTACATACGAAACAAACAAGTTTAGATGCATTCTTTAAAAAAGAGCATCCAAACTAAACCCTTTTTTTAATCCAGGAATTTAAGAATTAAAATAATTTTAAATGCTAATTTTTTTTAAACACTAATTTTGATGTTTCTTAATTACTTCAATAATCCTATCCAAGTTATCTTTTTCAAGCTCTGATATATCAAGATTCTTAATTTCAATAGCTACAGCCTTTTCTTTAACCCTATTATAATTGGGACATCTGGTTATCATACCATGTTCATCAAGATTAAATTCCTTTTTAAGATTCCATGATAATTCTTTAGGATTATCCGATTTAACTATAACGTTTATACCCCTCTTATCAGGATATATTACATTATCCAAATTACTTTTAATATACATACAAGCATCTATTGTTTTATTAAGATTATCCTCAGCAAATGAAAGCTCGGATACGATACCGCTTGCCGTAATCTCATTTGACTTGAAGGATTTTAGTAATATTCTATTGTCCTCAAATATGGACGGATCATCAGATGTGATAAATCCACCGTCCCGGACATTTAATATTTTAGGACTGCCTGTTGAACCTACAATAATATCCGAATATTTACCATTAGCAAGTCTTGATTTACTATCCGCTATAGATCCTGATACATCCTCAATTAATATTACATCATTATCATGACATATTTTGGATATTTCCCTAATGTTCTGCTCCGCAGTATACCCTGCAAAACTAGTTAGAACAAATCCGTTTTTTACGGATTTATCTAGGGAAGATAGGATATCATTCAAGTTTTCAAGATCTATTAATCCCAAATCTGTTTCAACCATTTCAAAAGGTTTATCTAAAAATCTAGAAATCTGCTTGAAACCATTCCATCCACCCTGGTTAGGTAGAATTATCTTACCTGTAACAGAAGCCAGTGCCGTAAAAATAGCTCCATTACCACTGTTTAGAATATGAGCGTATTTATGGTTTATAGTCTCCTCAAGATTATATTGGGCAATCTCGGTAAAAGACATATCCTTCTCATCCAAAGGAGTTTTACCGATAGCCACTCTAGACATGATTCGTTTAGTCTCTTCATGAGGTTTTTTAAATAATAAATCCATTTTCCCACCATAATAATGATTGTTTTATTAAAAAAAAGACAATTTATTTTTTTTGACCCAGGAATTAATTAAATTAATTTAAGGTTAAAAAGTTAAAATACTTATAAATTTTTATATTTCCACAGTTAAATTTGTAGTTTTATCAATTAATATATCCTCGATATACATCGAGTCAAACTGTTTATCTGAAATATTATAAAGACCTTTCAAATATTCGATGTCCGGTTTGAATACATCATTGTTTTTAGAAAACATGTCATTTAACTCATCAACAAAATAATCTGGACAATCAATCATGACAACACAAATATCCATTTTACCTTCATGTAGACCTAAAACCTTAAGGGCTTTAGAGATTTGTCTTTGGGCGGATATCCTGATACATAACTCAATACCCAGATCATTAGCTAAATTAGTTCCCCTTTGAAAGGCTTTAATAGCCTGTATTGTACCTTGAAGAACATGACGTTTTCCTCCAATAGCCTTAGCATCAATTAATTGAATAACAACCCCATCGCAACACTGATCCTTTAATTTGTCAATATCTTTTAATGTTCTTGACACATCATCAATTTCACTTGTAAAACCCAGTATTTTAATATTGTCTGTAATATTATCCAAATAAATAACCTCTATTAAATTTATAATGCAAATTAGAATAAATAAATGAATTTTAAATCTATTATAATGCAAATCCTAAAATAGATTTCAAATTCACAATATAAATAAAATGAATGTATTCAATTAAAAAAAAAGGAATATTGATTTAAAATATTCCATTTTATTAAAATAGAATACAATAGATTAAACTAGTCATAAGTCCTCATCATTTTCCTCTAAAAGTCTGTTAACACCAGTGAGATATGATTCAACACTTGCAATAATTATATCGGAATCTGTTCCCCTTGAGGATATTACCTTATCCCCCAAACTTACCTTGGTAATTACATCAATAAGTGCGTCTGCACCACCTGTAATTGCATCTACGTGGAACTCTTCTAATTCAACATCTGAAAATTCATTAAGACATTTTTTAACTGCATTATATGCAGCATCAACAGGACCCAAACCAGTGCTGGATTCTAGAATCTCGGAATCACCTGTTTTAAGTTTTACAGATGCGGTAGGTGTAACATTATTACCTGACACCACAGTTACCTCTTCAAGATTTACTTTCTGTTTCATATCCTTTTCAAGAACCTTATCAGATATGGCCTGAAGATCCACATCAGTTAAACATTTGCCCTTATCGGAGAAGTCCTTAACCTGTTTAAAAATTTCAAGTAGCTGCTCCTTATCCACATCAATACCCAATTCTTCAAGGCGGTTCTTTAATCCCTTGGTTCCTGTATGTTTACCTACCACAAATTTTCTGTGACGGCCCAATAACTCGGGAGTGATTGACTCATAGGTAGATGCATTCTTAATTACACCATCTGCATGTATACCTGATTCATGTGCGAAGACATTTTCACCTACAATAGCTTTATTAGGTTGAAGATATACTCCAGTTGTTCTTGATACTAATTTTGAGGCATTGTACAATTGGTTAATTTTAATATCGGTAGTATATTTTCCCTCATAAAGATTGTTCAATGCAACTACAATCTCCTCCAAAGACGCGTTACCTGCACGTTCACCAATACCATTGATAGTTCCATGAATTATTGTTGCTCCACCACGTATAGCTTCCAGAGTATTTGCAACTGCAAGACCATAGTCGTTATGACAATGTGCACTTAGAGGTCCGTCTAAAAAGGACAGTTTATTATAGAAGTCATAGGACTTTTCAGGGGTAAGTACCCCTACGGTATCACATGGACATAATCTGTCAGCACCTGTATCCAATGCTGTCTGGAATACTTTCTTCAAATATTCAAAATCGGTTCTTGTTGCATCCTCGGCAGATAGTTCCACGATTAAACCATGATCCTTTGCATATTCTATATTTGAAACCATATTCTCTATAACTTCATCCCGACTTGAGTTTAATTTATATTTAATATGAATATCACTAGTAGATACAACAAGATTCACACAATCCACATCACAGTCAATACATGAATCGATATCCCCCTTGAGAGAACGTGCAAAACTTGATATTTCCGCATTTAAACCCTGATGAGTAATTTGACGAATAGCTTCTTTTTCTCCTTCTGAAGTAATAGCTGAACCTGCTTCAATAATATCTACTCCAATCTCATCTAATTTCTTTGCTATTCTTAATTTCTCATTTGATGTTAAAGAAACACCTGGAGTCTGCTCTCCATCTCTTAAAGTCGTATCTAATACATTGATTTTCATTTTATCACTATAATAAATTTTTTAAATATAAAAAATGGATTATTAAGTAAATTTATTATTATTTACATTTATAAAATTTTGTATAAAAACTTTAAAAAAAAAGCAAGTTTATTAATATTTACATTTATTGCATAAAAAAGAAAATAAAAAAGAAAAGGAAAATTCTAATGATTTAATTATCCAGAGCTATTACAGAAATGATACGTGTTAGACTTTTATGCATTTTAATCTGGTATCTTTCTAATAATTTAAAGCCCACCTCATCCAAAAACTGATCTATGTTAACGAAATGTGGACTGGCAATGACCAAAAGGGCATTTTCTTTCATGTTTCTTTTTATTGCTAGTAAAAAATCCTTAAAGATCAAATCATTACGGCCACCAGTGGTGGTGGATATTCCATAGGGAGGATCAGTTACTACCGCATCACATAACTCATACATTTTAAGTTCATTAATGTCCACTTGATAGGTTTTATAATCCTTAACACCTGCATATTCACAGTTAATGGCGGAACCATTCTTCATATTCCAGTCAATATCTGTTCCAACTACCCTTGCACCTATCAATCCACCTTCCATAAGCATGCCACCGGTACCACAGAATGGATCAAGAAGTAATTGGCCTTTCTTTATTCTAGATAGATTAACCATACATCTTGCAAGTTTCGGAGACATGCAACCTGGATGGAAAAAAGGTCTTTTATGAGGCTTAAAATCCTGGAAATACTTTTTATTTAAAATATATTTTTCCATACAAATATAGACAGTATTTTCATATACAATTAACCTGATTTTTGTATTTGGTTTGGTTAGATTCACCTTAAGGTTTTCAGAGTTATCCAATATTAAACTGCCTATCTTTCTTTCATAATCCTCAACATTTACATCTTTGTTAAATGTTTTAACCCTAACTACAAAGGTCTTATCAATTATATTATTCCAATCTATTTTGGAAATATCCTCTTTTAGATCATCCAAATTGGAATTGGATATTACCTGATTGATTTGATGAGTGTATGCCAACCTTTCAACTAGCCTTTTATAAATGTCATCGATCTCATCCGGATTGATTGAGTTTAAAATCGTTAAACCGGGTCTTATTTTCTCTATATTGCACCTGAAATCTTCGGCTTCAAGAACGGCTTTAAGTTCTGCAATAGGTAAAGATTCATGTTCCTGAGATTGAATTAAAAGAAGTTCCATATTTTTGCTCCTAAATAAATAACAAATTCATTTTTAATAAATTTAAATCAAAATATAAACATATAATCATTATTAAAAGTATGGATTTAACTCCAAATACGGGATATTTTACTTGATATGACCTTTGGAGTAATTTTAAATAACAATCCTCTTTTTAACACTTCCTTTACAAGAACGGATTGTTTATCCATATCCCCATATTCTGAGATAAGTCCTTCACCATTGTTTTCCTTGATTTTTTTAAATAGATAGTCAAGATTCCTATCAGATAGAATATTTAATGTATTATGAACCTTAACCTCGGTATTTAATTCTCCAGAGTATAATTTTTTAAATTCCTTTGAATAATTCTTTAAAACACTTACATCATCTTTTAAAAGTGTATCCTTAATCGTATCTACAGCAATGTCTATGGCTGAAAATCCGTAGATTAATCCACCGCCGGTTGTAGGTTTTACCTGACTTGCAGCATCACCGATTAAAATAGCCCTATCTTTAACAATAATCTTGTTTTTATCATAAAATGGGATGTTTCCACGATATTTCTCAATTATCTCGTAATAGGTAATGTTAAGATTATTATTTTCAAATTCTCCTCCATTATTTAAAAAATCATCAAGAATATTAGAATCCCCTTTGATTTTATTGTCCGAGAAAAGACCTATTCTAAACAGATTATCCCCAAGGGGTATGGACCATAAGAAACCAGGCAAAACACTACTATTTACAAAAACATCAACATGAGACAAGCTTAATTTAGAGGTATCACTATCACCTAATCTAACTAGATATTGACATGCCGGAGAATATTTTAACTTATTTCCCATGGTTTTAGACACAAGTGAATTACAGCCATCGGCACCCACAATTATCCTTGCTTTAAATTCCCCTTTATTAGTGTTTACAATACCTTCTTTGAGATTTAGATCAATTACCTTATGTTGTAAGAATACTTTAACACCATGGTTTACAGCACGGTTGATTAAATACTGATCATATCCTACCCTATCAATAATTAGAGCTTCGGTCTCATTTTTTTCAACTTTTAAGGTATAGTTTGGTGAATGTAAAAACGCCCCTTTAACCTTATTAATAATTACGTCATCTGGTAAGTCATTAAGCTCATAGACTGATTTACTTAATATTCCCGCACATTGTAGGGGGTATCCAACAAATTTCTTCTTATCAAAAACAGCTACGGAAATATCCTGAAGGGCAAGCCTATAAGCTAAACTTGAACCGACAGGTCCTCCACCAACTATCGCCACATCAAAATCATAAAGCATATAAAAACCTAAAAAATTTCTAAAAAAAAATTAAAAACAAGAATTAATTTTTTCTAAATTTACGAGCATGTTTTGCTAAAACGTCACTACTTGTTTTTTCACTGTTTTCATGTTCCCTGGTGTTATTCTCAGCATCATGAAAGTCATTATTAAATATCCGATTATGTTTATTATTAGATTTGTAATGATTCTCCTGTTTATGTTTGTGATAACTGCTATCCTCATTTAAATATTCATTAGCTCTGTTATCATATCTATTGAAATCTTCATCTATCCTATTATCATAAGTTCCATTGCTTCTATTATTATAATTTACATCGTAATTTTCATTATAATTTCCACTGCCCCTATTACCATAATTTACGTTACCATAGTTTCCATTATAATTTCCACTGCCCCTATTATCAAAATTTCTGTTAGGATTTACATATGGTTTTCCATTATGGTTGGTTCTATGATAATTGTTTCTATTGTTATAGTTACCACTATAATCCACTTTACTATCTGAGTGTCGGTTATTCAATAAATTGCCATATTGACCTTCAATAGAATGACCCTGATAAGTAATATTGGATCTGGGATATCCCCTAGGAATATTGTTGTCCATGACCTTGTCATCCTTGAATTTTAGGTTACCATCCAAATCTCTTACAGCACGATTTATAGTCTCATCAAGTTCATCGGGATCATGATAATCATTATAATAGATTTCATTATCGTTATAAGAATCTAATGGTTGGTTACTTAAATTAGATAAGGAATCATAATATCTTCCTTTCTGATATTCCTCTTCGGGATTATAATCGGGATAGTTTTCTTTAATATAATCCCCTTTTATATTGTTCTGGGGATTATATCCATAGTTAGGATTTTGATAATAATCGTTAGGATATCCTTGATTGAAAGAGGAGGATATATTGTTCATTCCATCAAATATGATCTCTTCAATATCCTTTGGTCCACTAATACATTTTAATGAAACATCACTATTATCATAAGCACTCATTATCTCAATAGTGCCCACGCCCAATATCTTCTGGAAAATAGTTTGGGATACCTGAATATCCTGAATATTTTTAAATGATACATATGATTTGTTTTGTCTAATAACACCGGTCTTAGTAATAATTCTCCTATCGGTGACTATATAATTAATATTATACCATTTGATCAGATTCCAAACCATCCAGATAAGGATAAGAAATACGATTCCATATATTACTAAAGCCACAATACCAGCCATAGGACGATTAACGAAGTTAAGTGTATATGTCTGCATATTAGAAATGGAACTGATTACAGTCATAGCACTACCTAATATAAAAGATATTAGAATAAAACCTATTATAACATTTTTACAGAAAAATATGAAACTAGGTTTCCCTTCATATAATACTTCTTCATTAGCTAATATTTCATCATCATCAAACATCATTATTTAGTTATTTAGTAATTTAATTTAAATAAGTTTTTGCATTTATTAAAAAAAATTGGATTAAAAAAAGATTATCTAATTATTTACATATAAAAATAGGGTTTTAATTAAAAAATGGATAAATAAGAAACTTAAAAAAAATAGAAAATAGGGTTATTTAAAAAAGACCCTATGAAACCTTTATTTTATTTGAAATCCTCATAGTACCATAATAGGTGACAATGGTATAAGTACCCCTTTTCAAGTTAATGTTTAACCTAGCCTGACCCTTAGAATCAGTGATCTTATAATAAGACTTACCACAAACAGTAAACTTAACCCTAACACCAGACAAAGCCTTACCATGATTATCCACCAACTTAGCAACAAACTTAGAGCCGCTACGATACTTCATATTCAAGTTACTAGCACTTAACCTAGACAAAACACTAATACTATTGGAAACCTTCAAATCACCATAAGTAGTTGTAATAGTGTATTTTTTAGGAGCCAAATTAATAGCCAAACTAGCAAAACCATCAGCATCAGTAACCCTACTATAAGTCTTACCACAAACAGTAAACTTAACACTTACACCAGAGGCATAACTACCATCCAAACCAACAATCCTAACAACAAAACGACTACCATTCTTATAATACATAACCAAATTACTACTCCTAACTGGAGATAAAACAGTAACATTATAAGATCTGAACTCACCAGTAACAGAATTCTTAACAACAATAGGATAAACACCAGGCCTAAGATTAATATTCAAACCAGCAAAACCATTAGCGTCGGTATACCTTACATAAGTAACACCTGAGATTTTAAAGCTTGCAGGAATATTAACTAACGGATTACCATTCTTATCTAAAAACAATCCAGTGAATTTAGTAGCGTTTTTATAAATCTTTACAAGATTGTCTGCTATAATAGTCTGACCTGTTTGATTATTTGAAACATTTACAGCACCGTCAGACTCAATTACATCATAGCCTCTGCTACCATTGTAAGTACCATTTATTAAATAGAGACCTGGCTTAGTAAAGGTATAATTTAGTGAAACTGATCCCTCGTTAACTGCAATTGCAAAGTCTTCACCATTAACTGTAAGTATTATAGATCCCCCACTAATTGGATTACCCATATCATCGGTTAAGATAGCTTTGATTGAACAAGGAACATTAGGTCTTGCAGATACTGTTTTATTATCTAATATTTTGATATATGTATTTCCAATTCTTAAATCATTGAATATGTATTTACCAGTACTTGCATTTGGATTTATCATAATATTAGAGGATAATGTTGTAATTCCATTTGAATAAATTACACCACCAATATTTGCAGAACCCTGATTAAAAGTATTATTTCTAATAGTTACAATAACATCTGAGCCTTCACTATAAATGGAACCTCCATTTGATGATGCACCATTATTAATAAATTTATTATCAATAATATCAGCCGTACCATAGACAGTATAGATAGCTCCACCATTTACAGCCGTATTAAAATCAAATATTGAACCATATACTTGAAGATTAGTTCCAATTGAATTAATTGCACCACCATTAACACCTTTATTTCCTGTAAAGTTTGAACCATTTACATAAATGGTGTTTTCATTAGATGTATCTGTGGATATGGCCGTGTAATTACTTCCTGCAATAGTTGAATTAATAAGGTAAAGTATGCCGCCTTCAGATACATATAATGGATAGTCATCATGATTGTTTAGAATACTTGAATTAATAAATCTTGAGTTTCCAGCCCTGACAAATGAGGCTCTACCATAAGAGTTATTAAATAATGTATTTTTAGCAATTAAAACCCCTCCATAATTTAGGATTCCGCTAGTTTCACTAGATGGAGCAGAGCTGCCATTTACAGTTAATCCATTATTGTCAAATATTATATTTTCAAGTTCCAAATAAGAATTTTCACCACGTGATACGATTGAGGATGAACGGTAACCGCCAATTACATACAAGTTAGTGAAGTTTGTATTTTTAATTGTTCCGTTTCCGTCTACAATATAGACATATCCCGCTAGGCTACCTGAGCTACAATTAGTAAACAATGAATTATTTACGCTTAGATAACCGCCATCAACATAGATTGCAGAATTCAAATAGGTTTTATCATTACCATTTGCAAATATAAGGCCATTCAAATATAGGCTTCCAGTAGAATCAACCTTAAATATATTATAGGAATTTTCCCTATTCAATATAACCTCACCATTATAAGAGGTGATTGTAATATTTACATCACTTATATTTGTTGAGTTAAGATTATAAACTCCTTTTTTTAGATAAATAGTAGATCCGGAACTTTTAGCATATATTAAACCATGTTCTATTGTTGCAAATGGATTAGATTCACTACCATCACCATTTATATCGCTTCCATCAACGGATACATAGATAGTATCTAATGTAGGGACATATTTATATGAAAAGTTTAAAGTCTCATCATCAATAACCGCACTACCGTTTATGTCCCCTGTAGCACCACCGACAACATATTCCAAAGTATAATTGTCAAACATGCTTAAATAATTATCATCAGTACTATTTTCAAAATTGAAGGTAAGTTTCAAATCAGGTGTAAATTCTTCGAAGCTTGGATTATCATTTAATAATAATCTTATGGTTATAGTGTCAGTAGAATCGGATTTTAAATAGGTTTTTGTAGTGTTAAGATCTACGATTAACCATTTGCTAGCAACAATATTTCCATAGACAATATTATTTCTAGATGGACCTTGATTTTGACCCCACCAGTTATAATCACCATTAATGATTGAAGATCCTGCATTATAAATAGCTAAACCGTTATCTGCAGAATTATTATTAAATTGGTTATATTTTAAATCTACTTTTGTGGAATTTGATGCGTAAATAGCTCCACCATTTACAGCTTTATTATTTCGAACTACACATGAAGTAAGCTCAAGAGTGGAATTAGAATCCAGATATATTGCTCCACCATCAGTAACGTTTCCATTAATTAGTGTAATGTTAAATAGCTTTAAAGTATTTCCAGATTTAACATTGAAAATTCTGTAATTAGATTCACCGGAAATTACAACCTCATCGTCATATGCTCTAATTGTTAAATTTGATAGAACATTTATGGTATTGGACAAGGTATAGTCCCCAGGAAGGAATTTAATGGTATCGTAATATGAATCTGTATTCACCTTACTAATTGCATCATTTAAACTATAGGGATTAGCTAAAGTTCCATTACCTTCACCATCCTCTGCATCTGAGGAAACATATAACGGAATCTTAGTGACGGTAATGTTCTTGTTTAATACCTGTCCACTTCCAACTTTAGCACTTATCGTGTAGGTTCCATAACTTGAAGGTGTAAATATACCTGATACATGGTGATCTGTAATATTAGCTAATGCAATGCTTAAGTTACCTCCATTTGATGAGAATTCCGCAGGGATATAAGGTATATAAATTCCAGAGTAAACATCCTCACCATCATTATTTAAAAATTTAAGTGTGAATACACTGGTTCCGTCTTCAGAAATCTCATCCTTATCAGAGGATAAATCTAAAACATACCATTTACTAACATTTAAATTGTTTACATAGGTTTTATTTAAATAAATTGAAGGATTATTTACTCCCCAATAGTTATAGCCAATTACAGTTGAGAATCCCTCACTGGTATAATAAGGAACATCAGTATTGTTATAAACAATACAGTTGAATAAGCCTAGACCTAAATAGCCAATACCATAGAAGATACCGCCGGTACCTCCACTATTATTTATAAAAGTACAGGAATTTGCAGTTAAGATATTAAAGTTATCGTTTCCCCTCTGATAAAATGCACCACCATGGGATGTAGCGGTGTTATTTATAAAAGTACAATTATTAAAGGTGGTCTGATGATTAATATTAGACGCATGCACAGCGGCACCATTATCTGCATATCCCCCCGTAAAAACAATATTATTCATGGTTAATTCTGAGTTTGAACCCAAATATAGGATCCTAGTCTGACCTCCACCATTAATTATTACCTGTCCATTTCCATTAATTGTAATGGCTTTGTCAATGGACAATGAACTATTAATGTAGTAGGTACCATTAGAGATGTTTAAGGTTTTACCATCGGGAGTATTGTCAATACCTTTTTGAATAGTAGCATATGGATTATTTATAGTTCCATCACCTGCACTATCACTACCATTACCAGATACAAATACAGTATCAACAGTAGAATTGTCATCATGTAATATATTGGAATCTGATATTGGAGTAGAAAGAGATAGATTAGATTCTGATGAATCAATAGTAACATTATCCGAATCCACAGCAGATACAGCACCAATACTTACATATAAAATAGCCACAAATAATAAAACCAAATAAATTTTATTAATTCTATTCACTACCTGTCCTCCTTTTTATTAAAGTAAACAGTTACATATCATTAAAATAATTAATGTTATTTATAAAAAAATAATCAAAAATAATGATTTAAAACCAAATATATTATTTAAAAACAAAATCTCCAATCATTTTTTTAAAAATAATAGGTTTAAATTATTTTTCTAACGATTCTTAAATAAATCACGATATGAACATTAATAAATATTAAAAAAATAGTATATATTTTTTATGACTTTAAAAGGTTAAAATAATCAACCTATATCAGAAATGAATATATTATAAATTAAATTTAAAAACTATTTCTTTGAGGAATTTTTTTATGTTAAAAATAACCTCTAACTTAAAAAGATAATAAAATAGCTAATTAAAATAAAAAATGAAGAAATAGACATTTAATAAAAAAATGAAATAAAAATACCAATGAAATTTTAAAAAAAACCAGATAAATAAAATAAACAATGAAATCAGAAGAGACATTAAAGTAAAATAAATAAAAAACAAAATTAGCCAAATCCTAAAAAAAAATAAAGAAAAATGAAAAAAATTATCTTAAATTTTTAATATCATCCCTATAATATATGTAACAGGATAGTAAAATAATTAAGAATACTAAAAATTCTCCAGCTATACGAGTAACCTGGTTTTCATCCAAATCAATAAATTTAGGTCCTGAATCAGAACCTGCTGATGAGGATTCAGAAGCACCATCACTTGAAGAGGATGCAGAATCTGATCCGTCATTACTTGATGAATCTGATGATGAACTTGAACCAGATGCAGATGAAGCAACAGCAGTAGCGGCAGTTGAAAATCCTATAGCAGTATTTGCTCCAGTGCTGGAACCAGATATTCCGCTATTGGAATTTGAACCGGAATTTGATCCGCCATTTCCCTGATTGTTGGAAGTTCCATTTCCACCAGAGTTTCCACCTGAATTTCCACCTGAATTTCCTCCAGTATCAGTACCGGAGTTTCCCCCGTTTCCATGAATCTTTTGCCAATTCTTATCCACATCATCCTGAGTCTTAACATTACCACTGTCTATTTTACCAAGTGACGGATCTGTAAAATCATCACTTGAAGCTTGATAAGTTATTTGCTGATTAGCTTTATCAATTGTTACAGTGATTTTATCACCATTAGATCCCTCAATACTTATTTTAGTTGAAGAGCCGGTTGTACTGATAGAGGTGACTCTACCATTATTGTTTTTATAACTTATAGTTCTTGAAGGAAGAGAAACTACCACAGAACCGTCAGGATTATAAAATGTAACCGTTGCTGTATTGGTACCGGTTTGTTTAACCCCAAATGTAATTAAACCAGTTTTAATTTTATTACATATTGCAGGGTTTCCACCATACCAATTATTTCCAATTTCTAAACGATCATTTCCAAAACCATATGATGAATCCTTAGCATTTACATCCCTAAAAGTATTAGACTGAATAACATTATAGCTAATATCCTGACCTTTAGGTTTAATATAATAGGTACCGAAATAGATTCCATTACTATTACGTTCGATTACATTTTGGGTAATTGTATTGGAACCTACTTTATTTAAGCTAATACCTTTATTGATATTATTTGAAATAGTGTTATTCAATATTTGAATACCACTACCGGCATCTTCTAGTTCAATACCATTATGATTGTTTTTAACAGTATTATACATCATACTAAGGTTACTAGCCCCTTCAGAATAGATATAGTTATTCAACTCAACAGAAGAGTATACACCCTTTGTATTGTTCAATATTGAATTATTCCATATTTTAATATTAGAACTTTGAGCCAATCCAACACCATAATCATTATTACGAATTAGATTATTAGAAATGTCAATATTATTTCCCTCTGAAATTGAAGCCCCAGATTTGGAATTTCCAATAATATTGTTATTTATAATATTAAGGTTTTCCACCTTTATCGCTTTAATTCCATTAGATTTACTTGTAATGGTATTCTGTGAAATTGTGATATTGGAGGCATTTTCAATTACAATACCATCGGTTCTGGTACTGTTAATATTAAAACCGCTGACAACAACAGGACCTGCTGTAGAGTCTATAGTTATTATAGGTTTATCCTTCCTTGAATTTAATGTAGAACCTACATATGAAATCAAACTCAAGGGTTTATTTATTACCAAATATAGATTACTATAATATTCATCTGTAAAATACAGTCTAGTACCGGGACTTGCCTTGTCTATTATATTCTGTATCTGATAAGAATTCAGGTTACTAGAAATTAAAACACCATCATATTTATACAATGTGGTTGAATTTGATGAGGAGTCATAAAACTCATTTCCCTTATATAGTGCTGTTAAGGTATATCTACCATCCCCCATATCACTAAAATCAAAGGTTATAAAACCTTCATTATTAGTAACACCTGAAAAGATTGATGAATTTACGTTAACACGGACAGTTTGATTTACAATAGGTTTAGAATTGGAATCAACTAATCTGACAGTATAATTTGAGTCATTACTTGATATAACTGATTTATTTTGAAGTATCACATTTGTTTTATCTAAAATATTAACAGTAGAATTACTAGTATCATTATCTTCTATGAAGGTTGAATTGTCAGAAAGAACACTTCCTGTATCATTTGTAGATTCAGCAGATATAGATACTATTGATAAGAATAATATTAATGATAGTATAACAAACATTAACTTCTTATTCAGTTTTTCCACCTCCCCTTAATTAAAGAGGATTAAATATTATCTCCCAATATTTAATCATGATTTTTATTATATCGATTAACATATATAACATTTCGTATTTATATTACAATAATTTCTATAAAAATTGTTTAATCAAATAGAACAATTAGAATTAATCTAATTTACATTATTCCATAGAATCCAGATAAACATGAAATAATCGAATAATATTATAATAAATCCATGTAAAGAATTTGAAAACGATATATAATTTTAAACAAATCGGATTATGAAATCTGATTCTAGAATAAAAAAAATGATGATTTAAAAAACAATTGGTTTTAAGATTCTAGAATAAAAAAAATGATGATTTAAAAAAAACAATTGGTTTTAAGATTTTAGAATAAAAAAATGATGATTTAAAAAAAAACTAAAAAAACCAGTTTTAATTTTAGGAATTATCGGCTGATGGTTCTAATTTAATTCTAGCTCCAAACAGGATTAAGCTTATCATTAAAACCACAATTGAACCAAGGAATATAAAACTGGTACCCTGATTTACAATAATAACCCCACCAATACTAGTTCCAATGGTTACACCAATATTTGCCATACTTAAAAAGATTCCATTGGCAAATTCAGGTGCCTTTGGCGCAGCGGTAACAATCCAAAATTGAAGTATATTATTAATAATACCTGCTATCAATCCCCAGAATATTACAAGAATACCTGTTGGAATTGTTGAACTGCCAACAAGGAACAAGCTTACAAATATTAAAGATAAAAATATTGGAGTTAAAATCACTGTTATATGGGGCCTGCTTGAAAGTAATTTACCGCCAACCCAATTACCGAATATGGATGTGATACCATATAAGAATAACAGTATTGTTAAATCCAGGTTAATAATATGGGTTACTGATTGTAAAAATTCTGAAACATATGAATAAGATAAGAACTGGCCACAGTTAAGCATTATTACACCTAAAACTGAGACAATGAAAATCATGCTCTTGGCTTCAGATACCTGGGATCCATAAGACTGTTCCTTTCCGGGAATACTTGGAAACAGCACAACAGTCGCTACCAATGCAAGAAGATTTACAAATGTAAACCATAACATTGCAATTTCATATCCGAAATAGCTAGCAAAATATGCTGTTATCGGAACACCAATAATCATTCCAGCACTGACACCCATTATTACCTTACTAATTGAATCGCGGGCCTCCTCTTTCGGAACAATTTCACCAGCTACAGTTAAACTTAATCCACAATATATAGGCATGAATAGTGATATGATCACCCTACATAAAAGTGCAATATAAAAATCAGTTGTAAATGCACTTACTGCCGTGAATATTACAAAGATTAAAAGGGATAAGGTAAAAACTTTTTTTCTGTTATACCTACCAAATAGAAGTGGTAATATTAATCCACTTACAGCAGAACCTATTGCAAAAAGACTTACAAACAGTCCCGCTTGGTCTATAGTAATATTGAAGTAATGAGCCACTTGAGGCAAAATACCTATCATACCCATTTCTGTACTTAGAATACTGAAAGTACCTAACATCATTATATAAATTGCTAAACTCTGTCGTTTCATATGAAAAAATCCTATAAAATTATAAAACGATACAACTTAATTTCTTCCAATAATGTTAAATATTAAAATACAAAAAGCCTTCTCATATTTATTAATTGAAAGGTCTTATTTAAATTAATCTATTAATTTTCTATGGAATATATAATACCAGACCACCTATAGAAAATAGCTACCAAGAAAACAATCTATAAATCACATGATATTGTATCCAATATCATTTATTTATCCAAATAGAACAGGCATTTACAATCAGATATTTACCGGTTAACTAAACTAAAAATGTATAACCGAAAAAATAGACAACAAAAACCAACCAGAAAAAAATAACCACACAGAAAACAGGAATATCCTTAAATGAAACCAGTTACAACAAAAAATATTCAAAAATAGAAAAATCCACAGACAAAAAAAACAACCGGAAAAAATAATCACACAAAACAGGAATGTCCATAAATAAAACTAGTTACAACAAAAAATATTCAAAAATAGAAAAATCCACAGACAAACCAGTGAAATAAACCATGCAAACCAATAAAAATTAAAAACAAGAATAGAATATAAATAAAAAAAGGCCTCAGTTCGCCCATCATTCATCACATATCAGAGCTCATAGGGTTCATCATTGGCCTCGTTTAATAGAATTAAGGGTAAATCAAAATTCCAAAAAAAATTGAAAATTGAAATTTTAGATTATCTTATATGTTTAACCGAACATTACTCCAGCTTCTTTTTGGAATTCGTCATCACTGTTTACATCCATGATTTTATCAACTGCATCCATAAAGTCGCTGACAGTAACACTGTCTCTGTCTGCCCTTATTGCAAACATACCTGCCTCAGTACAGATCGCTTTTAAATCAGCACCAGAACAACCATCGGTTAAAGTTGCAAGTAAATCTAAATCAGCCTCCTCATCTAAAGCCATTTTAGATGTATGGATCTTTAAGATTTGTTTTCTTGCTTCCTCATTAGGTTCAGGAACTTCTATAAACCTATCAAACCTTCCAGGTCTTAAAAGAGCAGGATCTAAAATATCAGGTCTGTTGGTAGCTCCAATAATACCTATATCTCCACGGGATTCAAATCCATCAAGTTCTGCAAGTAATTGCATTAAGGTCCTTTGGACTTCCCTATCACCACTTGTTGAACTTTTAAGTCTTTTAGCAGCTACTGCGTCAATCTCGTCAATAAATATAATGGCAGGGGCTTTCTCCTTAGCAAGTTCGAAAACTTCCCTTACAAGTCTTGCACCCTCACCAATATATTTTTTAACAAATTCGGATGCGACAATCTTAATAAAGGTTGCGTTAGTCTCATTAGCAACTGCCTTAGCAAGCAACGTTTTACCTGTTCCAGGTGGTCCATATAGAAGAATACCTTTAGGTGGATCAATACCTATCTTTTTAAATAATTCTGGTTTAGTAAGAGGTAACTCTACTGTTTCCTTAACCTCTACAATTTGGTCATCTAAACCACCAATATCATCATATGTAACATCAGGTTTAGTTTCAACTTCCATTCCAGATACACTTGGATCTTTTTCTGAAGGTAAAACCTCTACCACACCAAATGTTTGTTGATTTAAGGCAACTCTTGCACCTGGTTGTAATAATTTAGGATCAATAAATTTAGAATAATTGATTAAAAAATTTGGACCAGTACTACTTTTAACAGTCATTCTAGTATCGTCGATTACTTCATTAATTGTAGCAATTACTAAAGGAGGTGATCTAAATCTTTCAACTTCACCCCTTAATGATTTGACTTCCCTTTCTAGTCTGATTTTTTCATTTTCAGTTAGAACCTTATCCTTTTCAAGTTTTCTAACTTTCCACATTAAATTGCGTTTTGTTTTGGTATTTTCTTCTTTAAGCAAGTTTACTTCATCTTTCAATTCTTCGATTTTAGTAAGTAATGCCTGTGAAGAATTTTCTTCATGTTCATCCATTTTAAACGCTCCTAATTGAAATATGTTCTATTAATGTTCATCCATATATTAAAAATAAATTAAATAAAAAGGAAAAAAATAATAGATTGTTCTAATAATATAAAACAAACATTTCAAATATTTAATTCCATTTTATCTAACGTTTTACGGCGAAAACTCATTTTTAAATAAAAACTCACCGGAAAACAATATTTTTAAACATACCCAATAGTTATTTTTCATTAATTTTTAACAAATATGTCCTTATATATCATATTAAATTATGTAAACATAATATATATACTTTCTTAAAACTTTCCTTAATATGAATATTAATAGAACAATTAAATAAACTTGAACAACATTTTAAAAAACAGAACCATAAAATAAAATTAGTATATTAGAAAAGTTTAAAAAAGAAAAAACAATTATAAAATATGGATTGCGAAATGTGTGGTCAACCTATTAAAGGTCAACCAATTAGAATAAAAATTGATGGCGCAACAATGGATGTTTGTAAAGAATGCTCCAAATTTGGTAAGGTACAAAAAGTCCCTAGACGCCCAAAATATGTACAGAAAAATAAAAAATCTGGAAAAAATAATTCTAATAACAACAAAAACAATTACTCTAGAAGACCTGAAGAGCCAACCGATGAGTTAATTGAAAATTATGGTAAAGTTGTAAGACAAGGACGTGAAGCTCAACATCTTTCTAGAGAGCAATTAGGTGAAAAGGTTTTCGAAAAGGTTTCTGTCATTGCAAAAATAGAATCCGAGAAAATGGAACCCGATATTAAAACTGCTAAAAAATTAGAAAAGGCATTAAATATTAATCTAATTGAAAAAGTTGAACCATTAGATTTAGAAACCATGAAAAATATTTCAAGTGGTGCAAACACTATTGGAAGCATTGTAAAATTCAAAAAATCTAAGAAGTAAACTTTAAAAAACGAAATTGTTGTAAAATCATTAAACAAAACATCTTTCCATAATTAGATTTTTATAATCTAATTACTATTTTTTTCTTTTTTTAAAATATATAAAGTCTATTAGAAATCAATGAAAACAACTTATTTTAAGATTTAAAAAATTGATCTAAAATGTTTTATCAGATTCATTGAATTAAAATTAGTATGCATATGTTTACATTTTAAAATACGATGAACAGATAGATTAACTTTTTATGGAAAATAGCATTTTAAAGTTAATCCAAAATTAGAAGACTCTTTCTTATAAAATTTTTAAGATTAAATCAAATTAAAAAAAAACCGAAAAACAACAACAGAAATCCCAAAAAAAGTAAATCAAATTAAAAAACCATAAAAAAAATAAAAATACTATAAAAAAACTAATAAAAAACCTAAAGTTTAGGTTTTTTTGGCATTTTTTTATAATCAATTGTTTTTGTATTTTTTGCTTTAGCAGAATAATATCCTTCAAAATATTTTGCTTCATCCATCTTATTCAATAAATCCTCATAAATTTCATCATACTCATCACTAACCACAATGATATGTGCAGGTGGATGAATACTTCTAATTTTTGAAATTGCCAAGGTCGGATTTTCCTGAATGGAAAATACAGCTGCAACTTTGGATTCATTCTTTATATCTGCTTTTAAAATTTTTGAAACAATATTATCCGCAATATTAGCATCTAATGCTCGTGGCTTTGATGTTAAATGTAGACCCCCATGTTTTTCAACATCAGATATCGCATTAAGCACTTTTGAATTGTTTTCTCCTCTAATTAAAATTAAAGCCATAATATCACATAAAATAGAAAAATTAGAAGAAGATATTATTCATTCCTTTTTTGGAAGGAAGTAAGCAATCTTCCTCTAAATATTACTAGAACTATAATTACAATTCCGATAACTGTTTGGATTGCTCCAAGAACATTAAGTAAAAATGTGTTTATTGGTAAATTCCATGGAGGTGATGTTCTTCCATCTGGAAGTGCAGTATAATATACACCTACAGACTTAGCATTCTTGTTAACATTAATATCTTTAGCCTCAACATAGTTTACACCAACAATAATACCATTGTTGATTGCTTTGTTAATTGCTGAAGCTATGTTTGTAGAGCTATATCCATTTTTAGAAACTTCATATTGTACAACTTCCTGTGTAGTAGTGGCTAAACCTTGCTCATCAGAACCATAAACATATACATTCGCACTGTCATCACTAACTGTTATAGCTTTCTCCAGGGCATCATATGCATATTGGGTTTTTAGTTCCCCACCACAATATGGACATCTATTATAGTTTTCGGCAGCAGGATAAGCAACTGACCATCCACATTGTTGACAAACCTTGTTATAAGGATCGGACATCACATATCCTTTTTGATTTAACTCTGCTGGAGTGAACATATCACCGGTAGAAATACCACAGTAAAGGTTATCTGCACCTCCACCGTAAACCTCTCCAGTTTCAGTGGATACCAATCTAAAAACAGTACCCATAATATGTGTAGCAGAATATCCATCTCTTAATTCTTTTGCAATCTCGGTAGCGATAGCTTGTCTGTTGGCAGCTGCACCACCAGCAGATCCTGGACTATCCCTCAAGTGAATAATCGCTCCTTTTTTACCGGCAGGAATAGATACGGTACCACCTGAATAAGGAGTTACAGTATAAGATCCATTGTCCTGTTCAACAATAACATATGCATCGAAAGAACCACCAATTGCCATACCTACTTTAGGACCACCTACAATTGCCCTCATTCCAGAATAGGAACTAGCAACTGCAGCTGAGGATGAAGCTGAACCTCCACCTTCAATATCAGCTAAAGCGTTACAAACCATTTGAAGCCTTAAACTATCATCTTCACTTTCACCACCAGAAAGTACAGCATATTGATTTTTAGTAGACATTACAAATGTAGATTGAAACATGTTCTCTTCAAAAGACATACTACCTGCGGCAGCACCATTAGGATCATTACCACTAGGATCACTAATAATAATACAGTTCATAGTAGCTGAAACAGCACTAGCAGAAACCAAAGCAAGAAGTACACATAAAATTAATAAAATTAATTTAGACCTTTTCACTTAATCCCTCCTATCCTGAACTTGTTGTACGATAATATGAATTAGTACTATTTGAATTAGTAGTAGTGGAATTACCTAAATTAACTCTTGAAAAGTCTTCAACAACAGTAACAGTTACAATACCTGTGGTATTATCAATCTTGATATCCACTGCAGTAATAGGTCGTGCAGTAGTACCAGGTATTGTTGAGGCCATTGCATAGGTCTTAGCATCCGAAACCGCTTCAGTAAGAGGTAATGTCCTCTTAGTCGTGTGTAACATACTACCATCTATATAACTACCTTCCCTTAAACCAGAGCTTGCCACATTAGCTTTAATGGTTTCTAAAGGAATTACATCATTACCTTTAATCTGAACTCCAGTAATAGGGACACCCTGTTCTTCTTGAATAGTTGAAGCATATGCCACATAAGTTATTACTCTACCACATACAATAAGTAGAAATGCTAATAGTAAGATAATCAAAGTATCTCTTCTAACTTTTATAAGCATGAATTTCACTTCACTAATACCTAATAAATTAATTATTCATTTTTAAATTTGTTTAAATAAATAAAATTAATATTTTTTAATGTTTTTAAAACCTTAATGGTTTAAAACGAATATTACAAATCAATATTAAAATTTTATATTCATTTTTAAAGTTTAAATCAATATAAAATATTAGTATTCAATTTACAATATAAATATCTATTAGATTATTATTACATATATATTTTAACTATTTTTATAAATTATATAAACTAAGTCAAATTCTATCAAAATATAAAAAAGAATCGATTATAAATCGACGAATCCGAATATCAGATACCAGATAAATTTAAAAACCATTAAAACAAAACAAGAAAAAATAAAAACACAGAAAACCGGAAAACATTAAATAAAAAATAAAGAATAGTTGAACTAAATTTTAAAACTAGTACAACTAAATAAAAACAGATAGAAAAAATCACATCATGTTTTTAAGTATCTTCTCTGCAGGATCCATTCCCTGAGCTCCAAGAAGTAATATGGTATCATTTACATCTGCATTATTCAAAACATTGACCAATGCATCCTTAAGATGTTCGAAATGAGTATATTCGATATCTGCGTCATCCAATTTAGATAGAAATATTTCCCTTTCAGAATCTTTTACAATGTTTAAATGATCCACCACATCCTCACTTGAAGATAAGACCAGATTGACCTTACGTCCGTCCTCATCATGAATTCTTGTAATTACCTCGACAAGTGCATCTGCGTTTAACCCGTTTAATGTCTCACCACGTGAACCGCGTATTGCGTTTACAATCCAGAGGTGGCCTTTATCAGACAATAATTTATACCCTGCATAAACAGTTGATTTAATTCCATCTGGGTTATGTGCAAAGTCATCATATATCTCAGGATGTTCATTTAATTTAACGAATCTTCTTTTAAGTGGTCTGTAGGTTTTAACACCATCAACCACAACACTTAAAGGTACACCTAAAGACAATGTTCCGGCAATAGCCGCCAATGTATTCTGGATGAAATGGTTAGTCTTAAATGGCAAGTCATCGATGGTTAAAATTTCAACATTGTCCACAAGCACAACCTCGTTATCCGTATCAAATACCACATTATGAGTAGCGTTATCCTTATCCATTGAGAAGAATATTCTGTTTACACCGTCGTTTGGTTTAATTTGACTAACGTTTACGTCATCCTTATTCAATATGAGTGTTCCCTTTTTAAGTCCGCGGGCAAGTCCTGAGGTTTCCCTTAAAACATCGTCAATAGAGTTTACAAGTCCAATATGATCCATTGTGACATTTGTAATTATTCCAACATCGGGATTTATAGCACTGGTCATTAAATAAGCATGGTCACGCATTACATGATCCAACCATCCCTGAACCTCTGATACTTCAATTACGGCATAATCCAAAGGACCGTTTTCTTCAACTTCCTCATAAATCATTTTTGATACCATCGGATCAATTAGAGTATTGAATTCAGACCTTGCATCAGTATTGGTTAAAACATGAGCTCCTGAGTTTTTAATGATATGATAAATCATGTGGGAGGTTGTGGATTTTCCATTTGTACCTGTGATTGCAACCCTTTTAGAGTCTTTATCAAAATGATCAAAGACCCATTTTATTGCAAATGAATTTGCAATCTCGATTTTTTCAACTACAATCACAGGAAAATTTAACTGTTCCGCATTTTCCAAAGCATTTTCCAAAGGATTTTGAGTAATGATGGCTGCAGCCTCGTTTGCCTTAGCAATCTCAATTCCTTTACCGTTGATTTTATGACGAATTACAATATCCCCCCTCTTAGCATGGGCTAAAAAATCAAATTTTCCAGAGAAACTATAACCACAATTATAATCATCACTACCAATGATTTTACCACCAATGGCTTCTGCTAACTCATCAATACTTAAATTAAAATCTGACATAAAATATTCTCCATCAAATGAAATAAATATAAGATTTGTTTTGTTTAAAATATTTAAAAAAACTTTCTATAATAACTAAATGTTTAAAATCATCAAAAATATTGAAATAAAAAAATTAAAAAAAAGAAATTATGTTTTGTTAATTATATAAAGAATAGATAATCAACAATTAATCCAATAGCACATAATAAAACTGTTGCTCCCCAATAAGAGTAAATGATAGTTGTCTCAGGAATACCCCTATAGTTTAATGCATGGTGTAGCGGTTCTACAGGCATTTCTATCAAATGTGCTCTGTGAGCTAAACTTACACAAACTGAGAAAATTGGAACTCCTAATGCTAAGACTCCAAAGTATGGAACATCACATAACATTACCGCTGCAGCATAACCTGCACCAAGAAGTATTGAACCAGTATCTCCCATAAATATACTTGCTGGATACTTGTTAAACACTAAGAATCCTAAACAGATTGCTGTAAGTATAGCGAATGGAGGTATAATTTCCATTCTTCCATTGATAATACCAAATATTATACATGAAAATGATGCAATAGCTAAAATTCCTGCAGCCAATCCATCCATTCCATCTATTAAATTAACAGTGTTTACTGCACCTAATACTGCAATGACAACGATAGGTATTGCCCAAATTCCTAAATTGAATCCGCCAAGGGTGGTGATTGAACATGTCAATGCTAGCAAAACACCTAAGAACAATTGTACAAATATTTGTTCCGCCTCACCGGTTTCATATTTGATTGGAATCTGATCTATAACTTCAACCTTACCTTCCTCAAGTAATTGGTCCACTTGAGCCTTTGCCTTATCAGATGCAACCCTTGCCTCTTCACCTGGTTCAAGATTAAGTAAACCTATAGGTACAACCTCATCTGTAACATTCTTTACAAGTTTCTGTACCTCTGAGATCTTAAGACCAAGCAAATCATCTACAAGTCCCATAATACCTGCAGCTACCATAATAAAACAAGTAATTAAAATATAGTTATTTTTGTAATAAATAGCTGTGATTAAAAGAATAGAAAATAAAAATGCTATTCCACCCATTGTTGGGGTTCCAGCCTTATGACGATGCTCACTAACAATTGGACTGTCAGTTATCTTTGCCTGTAGCAATATCCTTCTAATATACCATGTAAAGAATATTGTTGAGAATAATGTAATAAAGAACATTATTATAATATCAACTGTCTTCATAATTTATCACAAAAATTCAATTTTATATTAATAATAATTTGTTTTAGATACTATTTATAATTTAATATTCCTTTATAAATGATTAAATAAAACATGAAAAATGTTTAAAAATAAAATAAGTAAAAAAAGTAATATTGAAATTAGATTTCAATATCCCTACCTGTAATGTCTTTAACCTTGGATATTAACTCATCCTTTGAGGATGCCCTAATGGTTACCCTTTGATATCCCACAGGTCCATGAACAACATAATCCTTTTCTTTAAAGGTTTTTTCAGGTATTTCTCCCTCATATGTACCTACAGGTATCTCCGCACAGTAATAGTTCCTGATTCTGGATTCCACATCCCCAATAGAAAAAACACCTGCGGCCATATCAACAAGTTCTGCAAGAGTGTTAATGGTGGAGCTTGCCTGTGTTAAATACCTGGTACCGCTTGGACGGGTGTTAGCTTCAATAGCATATAGTTTATTGTTTTTTCTATCATAGATAAAATCCAAATCAAGATTTCCTTCGGTCCTGATGTTTTGAGCAATCTTTAAAGCGGTAGCCCTTATCTCCTCATTGTCCAATTTTTCAAAATTAGTGGGCCCATACCTTACACGGGTAATGGGATGTGTTGCATTGATACCGGTATCCCCCTTATAGACAGGTACAAGCGGCAGATATTCACCTTTCCATCCCAATGTCTCTATTGAAATTTCAGCCCCTTCAATGAAATTCTCACATAAAGCGCCATCAAATGTTTCAAAGTACTTCCTAACACCGTCAATATCTGAGACAATAGATATGTCCTTTCCGCCCTGGCCCTGATTCTGTTTTAATACCACAGGAAAGTCAAAGCCCTCATTATGGATAATATCCTCAAAATCATCAAGGTCCTCTTTATAGACATAAACAGATTCCGGAGTGTTTACCCCTATCTTACGAAATATCTCTTTAGTCTTTGATTTATCAGATGATATCTGTACTGCATGGACATTTGAAGCCACAACAGGTATGTTGTTTTCGGCTTCGACTTCCTCCTTCATATATGCAACGTCCAAAAGAGGAGGATCGATACCGATTAATGGAACAATACCATCCACTTCTTCCTTTATAGCGACATCATGTGGAAATTTCATTCCCCTAGGCCCTATAAAAACTTCATCTGCCAAATCCAAATTATCTGCATCAGGATTTGATTCCGTTACAACACTTTCAATGCCTTTTTCTCTAAAATAAGGCGCAACATCATCAAACAGCCTTGAACCAATACATAGAATTTTCATATAATCACATAAATTAATTAAAAAAACAAAATAATAAAATCTTCAACATGATTTAATTTAAAGATTAACAAGAATACTAAATAATTATTAATTAATAATACTTAATTAAATTTTCTAAAAAATAATAAAATAATTTTAAAAATATCCAAGGAAATTAAAATTAAAATCCTAAAAATAAAGAAACATTCCGAATTATAGAATATCTAAGGAAATTAACATCTTAAAAATAAAAAAGTATTCTATAGATACTTTCCCAGTTGTTCATCCAAAACATCACCCAGTATCTAGAATTCATAATGTTTCTTAAATGGTTTTATAAGGAACTTCCCATATTTTCCCACTAAAAATTACATACTGTAAAATATTTACTAAATGTGCAATTAATCTTTTACTATCTAAACATATGCTTAATCTTGGTCATTAGCATTTAATTTTTTCTTCTTCTTAAATATTTCTGATGCCTGACTACGTAATCTACTGATTTCTTCTATATCTTCAAGTAATTCTTCATCAGTAAGTTCCCCATTATTATATCTCCTAGTTAAATCAACAATAGGTTCATCATTAAAAGCACCTGGATCAGTAGTTAATATATTTTTCTTAATATGTTCCGGTATCATTTTCTTATCCTCCTAAACTCCATATATTCATTTAAAATTGAATCATTAATATAAGCATTCCACATTTGATTGTTCAATTCGTATTGGTTTTTTAGTTCAGCTGTTATGATCTATTCTGTGTCAATATTTTTTTAAAAAATATTGTTCCATCCATTTAAACTTTATAAAAGATTTTTACAATCTATAAAAGGGAATCCAAAACATCAATAACACTGTCCGAGGAATCCTTACAAACCTTGCTCATATCCTCAACAAGACCCATTGATTCCGGTTGAATACCTAAAAACACAATGTTATATGGCTTCTCTATCTCCAAATATTTGATTAGAAATGACAAGGACATAGAATGGGTAGAGACACTTAATCCACCAACCTGCTCTTTTGAGATTACTCTAACAGTGCCAGGTTCCTCATTCATTAAAACGGCATCAATTATAAGTATATGGCTTGGATCTATCTTTCTGATTTTGCCTGTGAAATTCTCTGGAACGGTCTTAGCATTGATTATTATTACATCATCACTTTCCTTACCCAAATCCTTCAAGCTCTCTACAATATATTGGCCTACTCCATCATCGCCACGAATGTCATTACCGATTCCCAAAATAACAAGTCTAGTACAATCATGAAGGAAGTCTTTCAAATCCTTTTCAAACATAATATCACACAAAAAATATTAATTAAACCAATCAGATTAATTCTGTTTTGATTGTTTCAATTCCCCCACCCATTTTATATGATAGTTTTACCTTAACTGTATCCCCCGCTCTACAGTTTATCTCATCAACAGGTATAAAAAGCGGCGGATTAAACATAGGCGTTGGACCACAGACAATATTATCTCTGATTAAGGTTATGGTTGTAATCTTAATTCCATTAAATTTACTGTCCTCATTGATAGCAAATTCCAGAACATCTTCAAAATTCTCATCAATTCTGCTTTGAAGGTCTATCTCACTATAGCAAATGGATTTACCTATTATATTATAGTTTGGATGATAATCATCATCCTCCCAATGGACATTTCTCCGTTCCATTGAAACAGGTTCCGCATAATTCAAAACCTTACTTGGAATTACCGTACAATTATCCTCCTTAAAATCAATGAAATGGTTTAAAGCAAGAACTTCCTCCTCATCAATTAATGCGGTATCCAACATTTCACATATAATTAAATCAGCCTTGGCAAGTCCCTCCAATTTTAAAACATCCTCATTAACTATCAATACATTTTCAAAATCCTTGAGATTCTCCTTAGCATATCCTGCAATTTTACTATCCTTCTCAAAACCAACTACAGCAGAAAAATACAAGGCCGCAAAATAGGTTAAAACCCCACTTCCACAGCCCAAATCATATACAACCTTATTGATCAGACCTTCCTCATTTTCAAGATAATCCAAATCCTCTGCATACTGGGATATGCCTTCATAAAATGCTGATAGACGTTCTGTATCTTTAATTAAATGTGAATGGTATGGAGTTGTTTTAAATTTCATTATTCTAGATATGTTGTTTGTCATTAATAATTTTTTATATCCCGAGAAATCTAACAGGATATGTAAATATAGAACCAATAATTGAAAAATTAAAAATCAGAAGATTAGATTAGAAACATTAAAAAACACCGATCAATAATTAAAAGAAATAGATTATAAAATATTAAAAAACAAAATCAGCTAATAAAAAAATTAGATTAGAAACATTAAAAAACTCCAACCGGCCAATTAAAAAAAAAGTGGATTAAACATGGAAAAAACTATCATAATAAACTAAAAAAAAGGAAGTAGAAAGGAGTTTATGTATCCCTGATATCGTCACTGCTATCCGGATCGAAATTCTTACCATTAGCAGTACTTGTAAGTTTTACGTGTTCAACCCCTTTAAGTTTCATCATTTTCTCATAAACGGAACGAATATCTTTAACGTCTCCATTAACAATAACGACTTCCATACAATATTTTTCGGTCATATGCACATGCATGGTTGCTATAATGGTATCCTTATAATGATGTTGAATCTCAGCAAGTTCTTCCATTACACCAGTATAATGATGATCATAAATTATAGTTATAACACCAATTCTTTCTCCTTCCATCTCATTCATCCATTGATAACGGAGAATATAATCCTGAAGAGCATCTCTTATACCTTTTGATCTTGACTGATATCCCCTATCTTTTAAAACATCATCAAAATCAGACAATAACTTTTTTGGTAATGACATACTGATTCTCATCATATCCGAAACTCCTATAATTTTATTAAGATAATAAAGTAATAAAAATTACTTAATTAATATTAATTAGTCATTTAACATATATAAAATTAATTATAGTATTCATCAATTACATTATATAAAACATATATTATATAATGTTTTTTTATTTAATATAAGTTTTTAAAAAAGAAATAATATCAAAAAACTAAGATTAGTTATAAAAAAATGAACAAAATTAATATAATAACTTTCAATAAAAAATTATTAATTTCAATATGGTTATATAATTGATTAACCAAAATAGGAAAAAACTAAACTTTGTTTAAAATAAATATTAAACCATTTTTATTAGAAAGTGGGAAGTTTAAGATTAGAAACAAAAAACAACATCATATAATACCATTTCTAAAACCCGAAAACAGAATAAAAAGATAATAAAATTGCACTTTAAGACATATAGGTTTTTATATGGAAGTGGCCGTGGCACCACAAAGACCCCCAGATACTTTTTACTAATGTATGGGAAACTGATGATGAATAAACTCCTTATCTTTATTTTTTTTCACTTATTTTATTTTAAAAACTATCTATTTTATTATATAAAGATTTTTTTAAATGTTTATTTAATAATATAATAAATAACAGCTTTTTTTTAATAACTTTATAAGATTTTACTATTTAAAAAAAAATGAATACAAATTTAAAAAATGAATACATTTATATATTCATGATTCCAATTATTAATTGTATACAAAAAATAAATTTGTAATACAAATTAAAGGTGATAAAATATGTGTAACAATCCAAATTTTAGGTATGGTATGAACATAAAC
Source organism: Methanobrevibacter boviskoreani JH1 (assembly GCF_000320505.1). Taxonomy (NCBI): domain Archaea; kingdom Methanobacteriati; phylum Methanobacteriota; class Methanobacteria; order Methanobacteriales; family Methanobacteriaceae; genus Methanobrevibacter; species Methanobrevibacter boviskoreani. The sequence continues at coordinate 67,647 of NZ_BAGX02000010.1, read as the reverse complement.
TTTAATGACTTTGACAATGATTTTCAATACAACCATCACCATAGAAACTGCCATCACCATGAAGACGATTTCGGAAACTGCAACCGTCACTACAGAAGCCACCACCACAGAAACTGCAAACACCCGGAAGACAAGTTCGAAAACTGCAACCATCATCATAGACACCACCATATTGATTGTAAGGACCATGACGACTATGATGATTTCCATAAGAGAAACTGTCATGAAAACCGTTTTTACGGCCCATATGGAAGGGACTTCGATGAATTAAGTGATGAGGAATTCAGGAACTTTTGCCATAGAAGACAAAAAATGATTAGAGAAATGAGAAAGAATGGTGAATTTCCAAGAGGTTTTGGACCTAGATGGATGGATGATGAGGGGGACGGAAAAAAACAAAGACTACAACCCTTAAGCATTAGGGTAAAACCACATACTAAAAAATTCCTAAAAGAGGATTCAGTACTATCTGCAAGGGAAATACTCGAACTTTATGAGGACTTTGCAAATGGATCTGAGGAATATGTACTTTCCCTTGAAGAGGATGAGGAAGCTTTAAAAGAGGAGTTATCCAAACTAGAAGATAAAATTAAAAATGCAAAATCATTTACAGACAATCTAGAAAATCTAAAATCCGAAAAGGAAAGTGCAGAGAAAGAGGATAATGAGGAATAAACTTATCCTCCTCTTTTTAAACAAGATTAAAAACTTTAAATTGATATTAATTTAAAGCCATTACCTTAAAGTATTTTAAGAGTTAGCCAAAATTACAATCCCTCCAAGACAATTACAACTTTAATAATTAAAAATTGGATTCTGGCTAACTCATCCTAAAATATATAACTATTTTTAAAAAAGAATCCAACTAATAAAAATACTTAAAACAAATCAAATTTAAATAAACTATTTTTAAAAAAGAATTTACCAGTAAAAAACTACTTAAAAACAAATAAAACTTAATAAACTTTTTTTTAAAATCAATTAAAGAAATCCGTTTTTAAACCTACCACCTATTTTAAAAAAAAAATATAATAAACCCCCCAATATTGTAGAAAATCCATTTTTAAACCATCTTAGACCATATAAAAAACTATATTAAACTTATTTTAAAAATATAAAAAATAATTAAAATGAAAATAAACTGATTATATGAGCAAAACAGAAGTAAATTCAATAAATATAAATTATGAGATTAAGGGAGAAGGCTATCCCGTGGTTTTAATACATGGTCTGGCTGAAGATCTGCATTACTGGAAATATATTTCTAACTATCTGAAAGACTATTTCAAGGTCGTTTCAATAGATTTAAGAGGCCATGGAAAAAGTGATTCCGGAGAGGACACAATCAGTATTGAATTATTTGCAGATGACATATACAAATTACTTGAAAAACTAGATATAAATCAAGCCAATATTATCGGATACTCCCTTGGGGGGCAGGTGGCAATTGAATCCGTAATCAAACATCCCGGTTTATATAACAAGCTTGTTCTGGTTTCAACATTTTCCCAGATAGAAGATGAGATGAAGGAAACATTTAAAAGGATGTATGATAGTTCCGCCGTTGACTATGAACTGTTCTTTGACACCATCATACAGTATATTCTTCCTGACGACATGTTAATCCAATATAGAGACAGATTAAACCAAAGCAAAAAGGAACTTAAAAACAGTAAGGACATAAATTTCATACATAACACCCTTTACAGCTGTTCCATATTCAATGCCACAGATGAATTAGAAAAGATTCAGAACGATACGTTAATATTATATGGAAAGGATGATCAGATTATTCCGAAAAAGGCAACCGATAGATTAAGCAACAATATCAAAAATTCAAGAGTAGTCGAGTTTGAGAACACAAAACACAACGTTTTAATTAAAAGGAATTTTGATAAGGCCAAGGTTATTATTAAGGATTTTCTAGAGGAATAAAAGGCAGAAATAAAAAAAATATTTAATAAAAAAGAGCATGGAAAATAGGAATAATCCCAAACATTTTCCAAAGGTGTAAAAAATTAGATCTTCCAGAAGATTAAAATAATCCCAAACATTTTCCAAAGGTGTAAAAAATTAGATCTTCCAGAAGATTAAAATAATCCCAAATATTTTCTAAAGGTGTAAAGAATTAGATTTTCTAGAAGATTAAAAATTAGAGGTAATAATCAATCCTCCTCTGTTAACATCAAACGATAGTATTGCTCCCCATAACGGAGAACAGGTTTAATTATTCCCTTGTTTGTTAAGGATATCACCACATGATACATTCTAAAGTCAGACAACTTTAACGGACCATATAATAGATTGCCCTCAAGAACGTATTTAGGTACAACGCCGTCATGTACAATGGACTTGATTAATTCAATAGACTTTTCCTCAATTTGATCTATTTCCGCGTCAATAACATCCTGTTTTGAATCTACTGTGTTAATCTTTTCTGTAATATCCAAAAGCTTTACACGGTTATCATCATATTCAATTATACCTTTTCTTTTAAGACTGTTCAATATTTCATATAACTGATATTCGTGGATTTGAAGTTCACTCTGTAAAACTTCCTGAGGAATATCTCCATCATAATCCTCATCAAATTTTCTAATCTGATCTAAGACCTTTTTTTCTTTTTTGGTAATCGTTTTCATAATATCATAAGATAGTAATTAATATTAAAAAATAAAGAATCAACTAAGTAATATTTTAGGTTATACAGATAAATATATTTTAAGATAAAAATATTTTCATCAATAATATAATATATTATATATAGTAAATATTTTAACCTAATTTTAAAAAGGAATAATTATGTTTGATAAACTGGAAGAACTTCAAGAACAGAATGAAATATCCAAGAACGATATTTTGAATATTATTAAAGACGAGGCAAGACACTTAACAATTTATGATGAGATGACCGCATCATCATACCTTCAGGATGAAGGCAAATACATTCAAAAGTCATACCGCGACGAGTATTTGGATGTCACCATCAAATACTTTCTAAAAAGGCTCCATAGAATAAAGAATGACAATAAAGATTATCCCGAAACCGTTGACAAAAAAAGACTTAGGGGCTCCCTTAAGATTCTAAAGAACCAATATCTACGACAGAAAGAGAAACTTCCGGAAAGCAATAAAACGCCCCTGATGTATGGAATAATATCAATCTACACCACATTTATTCTTGGGGAATCCATCCACCCATTGAATACCCCGTTTCCGGCAGACGAGAAGATCATACTTAAAGACGGCACATATTATTGTCCTGTAAAACACAACCAATCCAAAAATCCGGACGCTTTATGTAGATTATGCATTGCAAAAGAGATGGAGGATTTACCCAATTAGTTTAATTAAAAAATATAATTATTCTAAAACCTTTTTTTATTATTCGTTATTGTTTAATCTATTGTTTGTTTAAGATAATCAAATAAATTCAACTGCTATTTTTCTTAACTTAATTTTGAGGTTCAAATCTATATTAAATCCAGTATCTTTATAGGGATTTGTTAATGGTGCCATAATCTAAAAAGATAATATCAAAATTAAAAAAAGCAACAGATTCTAATATGATTAAAATTTTTATGAATTTAAGAAAAAGATTGAAAAACCAATCTTTATAAAGTTTATAGAAAATAATCCAAACCTGTTAAATCATTAAAAAAATAGATAAAATAATCCAATTTAAAAAATAGGCAACAACAAACAAATAATTAAACAAAAAAAATAGTTAAAACAAAACAAGATATCTTTCCTATCAATATATAATGTATGCAAAATAAACAACACCAAATAGAAAATAAAAACAATAACAACAATCAAACAAAAACTAAAATAAAAAAAACTCAACAAAATTTTTACATGAAAAACAAATAAAACAAGAAAAACCTATTATAAAGTAAAATAAACAATATCAACAAAATAAAATTCAACAACAAACAGTAAAAAAAAAAACAAAAATCAATAAGATAAACAAAAAATTAAACCAAATATAAAAAATAGACAAAATAATCTAAAGTGTTAGATTATGAAATAAATAGATAAAAACAATCTAATTAAAAAATAGACAACAATAAACAAATAAATAAACAAAAAAAATAGTTAAAACAAAACAAGATATCTTTCCTATCAATATATAATGTATGCAAAATAAACAACACCAAACAAAAGACAAAAACAAAAACAACAATAAAACAAACAGTAAAACTAAAAAAACTCAACAAAATTTTCACACAACAAACAAACAAAAACCAAATAACCAAACACAAAACAAAACAAACAATATAAACAAAAATAAATCCAACAACAAAATAGAAAAAATAGAAAATCAAATCAATAATAAAAAAAATTAGATCAATAAAAAAAAATATAAAAAATAATCTAAACCTGTTAAATCATAAAAAAAATAGATAAAAACAATCTAATTAAAAAATAGACAACAATAAACAAATAAATAAACAAAAAAAATAGTTAAAACAAAACAAGATATCTTTCCTATCAATATATAATGTATGCAAAATAAACAACACCAAACAAAAGACAAAAACAAAAACAACAATAAAACAAACAGTAAAACTAAAAAAACTCAACAAAATTTTCACACAACAAACAAACAAAAACCAAATAACCAAACACAAAACAAAACAAACAATATAAACAAAAATAAATCCAACAATAAACAGCAAAAAACAAGAAAAATCAATAAAATTAAATTAAAAATTACCGAAAAAACAGATAAAAATAGAAGATCAGATTTAATAAATCCATTAAAAAACCAGAAAAAACCAAAATCAAATATAAAAAATAATTATAAATAAATTAAAATCAAATAAAAATGGAAAAAAGAGAAGGGAATCTAATGTGGGAATTCATTACCAGCCATTGGAACTCCAGTTAAAGCTGAAGCTTCAAGGGATAAAGACCTGAGATTCTCTTTCTCAAGTTTTGAAAGATGAGTGTTTCCAGCCTGTTGAACCAACATACAAGCCTCATTTGTCATAGCTTTAATATAATTTGCCACCTGAATACCTGCCTGTTTAACATTTAGTCTATGTCTCAATTCAAGGTTTTGGGTAGCAATACCTTTCTTACAGTTACCGGTTTGACATTGTTGACAAACCCTACAACCAATGGATACGAGGGCACCAGTTGCAACATATACTGCATCTGCACCTAAAGCCATAGCTTTAGCTACATCAGGACCACTTCTAATACCGCCGGCAATGACAAGATCAACATCTTCCCTTAGGTTGATTTCTCTTAATGCCCTATCAGCTTCAACGACAGAAGCCAATGTTGGTATACCGGAATGTTCCATAATTACATCAGGACCTGCACCGGTACCACCTTGCATACCGTCTACCACAATTATGTCTGCTCCACCTTTAGCTGCAATCTTTACATCACTTGCAACTTTACCAGATGCAAATTTAACCATGATAGGTACTTTCCAATCTGTAATTTCCCTAAGCTGTGCGATCTTCATTGCTAGATCCTCAGGACCTACAATATCCATATGTCTTGCAGGGGATAGTGCATCTGAACCTATTGGGATGTTTCTGATTCTTGCAACATCTGCGGTTACCTTCTCACCTAGGAGGTGTCCACCCATACCAGATTTTGCACCTTGACCTATCTTAATCTCGATTGCATCACCTTTGTTTAATGTGTCGGCGGATATACCGAATCTACCTGATGCATACTGGACAATAAGTTTATCAGCCAATTCACGTTCCTCAGGAAGCAATCCTCCTTCACCAGTATTGGTAGCTGTTCCTGCAAGTGATGCACCAATAGCCAATGCCATTTTTGCCTCTTTACTAAGTGCACCGAAAGACATTGCACCTATCATAATAGGGGTATCAATCTTTAATGGGTTTTCGGCATATCTGCTTCCCAGTACAACATCTGTACCACAAGGTTCCCTGTATTTATCCAATGGTGGTCTTGATACCTGTGCTGGAGTAATTATTAAATCGTCAAAGGTTGGTATTTTTCTAAGTGCACCTGTACTTCTGATTTGATACTTTCCTGTTTGGGATTTCCTTTCAATTTCCATGACATCAGGATATTTCCAGGATTCCCTGTAATCTTCAGGAATAGCCTCAATTTCAATAGCCTTATTAGGACACATCTCCATACAGATCCTGCATCCAACACATCTTTCAGGATAAACCGCATATGGTTCCCCACCAACTACCTCATAAACATCATGAGGACAGTTATTCACACATGAAAAACATTTGTGACATATTTTAGGATCCCTATCATCACATAAATACCAGCAACATCCTGGTCTATCAAAATGTCTTTTACATAATACTGGACTTCTTTTTACTTTATATGGCATTCTATCACTCCAACTTAATTACCATAAACCGGTCTTGAACTTTCAGATACAATCTTTGTAAATTTGTTATAGTCATCATCACTTAGCTTGAAGTCATAATGTTCAAGAACTGATTTCAATTCTTTTTTATCGTCATCAGTAACATCTACAATAACTGCATTTTTACCTAAGCTTGTAACTTCTCCAAGAACGTAGATCTCTCCACGAATAATGGATTCAGCTGCATCTGCACCTAAATCACCTAGAATGATCATACGACCACCCATCATGAAGATACCGGTCATGAATCCGGAATCTCCACCAATGATGATTGTACCATTCTTCATGATTTCTCCAGTTCTTGAACCTACTCCTTCTCTTACGACTACGGTTCCACCATATATTCCTTGTCCTGCACCATCACCTGCAGATCCTTCAACTATGATTTCACCGCTAGTCATATTATCTCCAACAAACCAACCGGCATTTCCCTTAATAACGATGTTTGCTTTATCCACCATGGTTCCTGCAAAATAACCTGCGGATCCATCGATTACAATGTCATTATCTCCAACAAATCCTGCCGCAATATAATGTTCTGCCCCTGGGTTTTTAATAATGATTTTATCGTAATCCTTACCATATTTTCGAATCTTTCTATTTAATTCACGAGGTGTAACTGATGATGCATCAATTTCTATTTCTCCTGCCATCTAATCACCAACAATTAATTTAATAATTACTAAAAAATCTAAATCTCAAATACTCTTGTTTCACCTGGATAAATTTGCTCAACCTGATCAATATTAATGACTTCTTGAAGGGATACCTCCTCTGAAGCTATTGCAAATATTTCATCATTTTCAGCCATTACACCTGGTCTTAAACCTAGTTTATCTTTTGCAATACCAATACCTTGAGGAGTTGCAACTATATAAGAGAATGGACCGTCCATATCAACAATTGACTGTTCCAATGCCTCTTCCAGGGAATAGTTATTGGATATTTTATCTGCAATATAATGTACCAAACACTCGGTATCATTATTTGTTTCAAAGATATGACCTTTCCTTTCAAGCTCGTCCCTAACTTTCCAATAGTTAGTAATCTGTCCATTATGTACAACGGTTACATCCCTTAAGATATATGTTTGGAATGGATGAGCGTGGTATAAATCCACACCACTTTCAGTAGCGAATCTTGTATGTCCAATAGCATGGGTTCCTTTTATATCATCAACATCATATCTTTCAGCTATATCAAGTACATGACCAACATCCTTTACCATTCTAAAGGAATGTTCCCCATTGATAACAACCACATTATCATCAACGGAATCGATTTCACGGATAAGAGGTTTCAATAAATTAAACTCATCCAAAGCTATTTTACATTGATATAAACAATTATTCTCCATTGTTGCTAATTGTTTCTCAGATATAATTGGAGTAACTTCATTGATTGTATCTTGAACCTCATTAAATAGTTCGTCACTTCTTTTATCAAATTCAATATTAAGTAAATATTCATTCTCTTTTAAATCTAAACCACCATAAAGGGAAAAACCTGCTGAATCAGGACCTCTGTGTTGAAGGGCATTGAGCATTTTAGTCATGTCCTCTCCAACATTATGTATTTTACCATCTTTGTAAACAATTCCAGCTATTCCACACATTTTTCCACCTCCTTTATAAAGTATTCGTGTATCAGTGTATTATCAGTTAGTTCTGGATGGAAGGTACAAGCAATATTATGTCCTTGTTTTATCGCAATTACTTGATTGTCTAATCTTGATAATACCTCTATGTCTTTCTTAGTTTTATCATAACCAATAATTGACGGAGCTCTAATAAAGACCCCATTAAACTTTTCACCTAAAATTGATATTTCCGTTTCAAAAGAATTTTTTTGAGAGCCAAAAGCATTTCTCTTAACATCTATATCCATCATCTCAAGTGTTTTCTGATCTTTAAAATCTATCTTACGGGCCAATAAAACCACTCCGGCACAGGTACCGAAAACAGGTATATTATTCTCTTTGATTACCTTATCAATTCCTCTCTCAAAGATAATCTTACCTATTACAGTACTCTCACCACCGGAAATGACTACACCGTCACATGATTCCACGTCTTCGGCATATCGGACATTTTCACAGCAAGCCTCAATACCCAAATGTTCAATAGCCAACCTCATCATATCATAGTGTTCACTAACAGCACCCTGAAGATTTAAAATTCCAATCTTTAACATTACATCGCCTAAAATTCAATTATAAATAGTTAGATGTTTTCCATTAAATTTTAAATATTTTAATATAATAAAACCTTTTTTTAGAAAATTCAATCAGATTATTCTTATTAAAAAAACATGGATAATATTAGAATAGATCAACTTTATTTAAAAAAAATCAACCTATAACATTAAAATATTACATTACAATAATATTTTTTTTGTAAACTAATAAATCACTATAGATATATTTCACCTTAATTATATATAAAAGTGTGCAATTTAGGATTGAAAAATGAAGTTTTTTCTAAAAAATTATTAATCAAATTAAAAATTAAAGATAATTTGTTTAAAAATAATAAATTTTTTTAAAAAAAATAATTATTTTTTAAAAGCTTTTATTTTTAAATTTATAAAAAAAACAAAAAATACTTTACAATAATTTAAAAATATTTAGAAAACCCATTCTAAAATATGAATATTTATAGCAATTCTTTTCAATATATATTTAAAAATCTAGTTTTTTTAAGAAAAGATGTTAAACCATGTTAAAATAAATGAAAAACAATAAACAAACAAGAATTCTGGTAAAAATAAAAGTTTCTAAAAGATTTGTAAAATGGAATGAGACATCCAAATTTAAAAACCAACGACAAATGTTTTAAAAATTTAAATTGAACATTACATATTTAAAATAAAAATGGTAAACCTTCAGAACCGTTGAATATCCAGATAAACAACTATCGAAAACTAAAAACAACCCAACTAAATGAAGGTAGAAGGCTTAATAAAAAAAACCTAACTTTAAAAACAGTCAAACAAGTCAAAACCTAGAATAAATAAAGACAGAATCCTTAAGAATAATTTGACAAATAAATAAAAGTCAAAAATTAACAAAATAAATAAAATAAAATTAAAGAATTAAGATTTAATTGGATTCTTTAATTTGATTGATTGCAGACTTAGCACCTGCTTTTACAAAACCACTTTCATCATTAAGAAGTGGCTCCAAGGATTCGATAGCCTCTTCCTTACCTAATCCACCTAAAGCCCAAGCTGCAGCACCGCGAACTCTCCAGTTTTCATGGTTCAATAATTCAATCAATGAATCGTATGCAGGTTCACCGATACGTAGTAAAGCGGTTGAAGCTTCCCTTCTGACAAATTTATTGTTGTCCTCTAAAACAACGATTAAAGGTTCAATTGCCCTTTCATCTCCAATATATCCGAGAACTTGAGCTGAGTATCTTCTGATTTTTTTATTTCTATTACCTAAAGCCTCAACTAAAGAGTCGAAAGACTCTTCGGATCTTACTTCAAGTTGACCTAAAGCTTCTTCTCTATCAAAATCATCATCAGTTTTTAATTGTTGAATTAATTCATCTATAGTTTTTTCCATAATGAAAACCCCTTTTATGATTAATTATATAAAATGAATTATAAAAAATTATATTCGTAACATATAATACTTATATCCAAATTATATTAAAGCAATTAATATATAATTATATAATATTATATAAATATGTTTCGATAACATACGAACAAATTTTTAGAGATTATAAAATGATTAACATTGCAACAATACCTGGTGATGGAATAGGTAAGGAAGTGTTGAAGGCCGGATTATATGTACTTGACTATTTTGATTTGAACTTCGAGTATACACCTGCACCTGCAGGTAGGGAATGCTTCAACAAAACAGGAGAGACGATTCCTGAGGAGACAATCAAGATAGCCAAGAATGCTGATGCAACATTGTTCGGAGCCATCACATCAACCCCAGGTGAAAAGAGTCCGATAGTAACCTTAAGAAAAGAACTAGATACATATGGAAATATTAGGCCAATAAAATCCTTTAAAGGTGTGGATTGCATATATGATGATTTAGACTTTGTGATTGTACGTGAAAATACCGAGGGATTATATTCACAGTCCGAGGAAATCATCGAAGAGGACGAGTATGTAATCGCAAACAAGATCATTACAAAAAAAGCGTCAGAAAGGATTTGTAAACTTGCATTTAATCTTGCCGTTAAGGAAGGAAGAAAAAGCGTGGTGGCATCCCATAAAGCGAATGTTTTAAGAAAAACCGACGGTCTGTTTAGGGACACCTTCTATGAAGTGGCAGAGGATTATCCGAATATAGAGACCAACGATTACTACGTGGATGCAACGAGCATGTTTCTTGTAACACAGCCACAGAACTTTGATGTGATCGTTGCGGGAAACCTTTATGGGGACATACTATCAGACGAGTCTGCAGGTCTTGTAGGTGGTCTTGGTCTTGCACCAAGCGGAAATATAGGAGACAAGCATGGCCTGTTTGAACCGGTACATGGTTCAGCACCGGACATTGCAGGTAAAGACATATCAAACCCGATAGCCATGCTGCTTTCAACAAGCATGATGTTGGACTACCTTAGCTTTGACTATGAGGCGGACCTACTTAAAAGGGCATGTGAGGAAGTCTTAAGAAAGGGTAATGTGCTAACACCTGATTTAGGCGGTACCGCCAAAACATATGAAATGGCGGATGCTGTTGTATGTAACATACGTGAACTAGAAAAATCAGATTAATTTTCCCTTAAATTTGAAGATTTGAAGTTAATTATAAATCCCGTTATATAGTTTTTCTTAGAATTTGAAAATCTGAAGTTAATTATAAATCCTATCATATAGTTATAATAATTATATATTGATTTTAAATTTATTCAATTTTAGAAATGACTTAATACAGTTTCAAACCTATTGAAACTTAAGTAAATTTAAATTAATCTAAAAGAAATTAAACATATCAATTAAAAAAANAAAAAAAAAATAAGGAGGGTTTTATATACTAAATGTAACTACTTTTTTTAGATGCAAATAGTAAAAGATTATCTAAGGATGTCTTTTATTCACCAGAACGTAACACAAGATATTCATCTAGTGAAATATTATCAATCATATCTGAGTTTGGAAGAATATTAAAAAGCAAGGGAATTGAAAAGGGGGATAGAGTTTTAATATACCTAAACAATAGTCCGGAATATTTATTCTCAATACTTGGACTATGGAGAATTGGAGCTATTGCAATACCTACCAATAGAATATTAACCAAGGATGAACTTCAATACATGATTAACAACTCTGAGGCCAAACTTATTATAAGTGATGATGAAGCAAAAGAGACCATTGAAAAATTAAACATCGATTCATTTATTCCACATCCTGAAGAGACCGAATCATATAGGGAAGCCGATCTTTTACCTGCCGAGACAACCGACTGGGATGATGTGTGTCAACTTCAATATACCTCAGGTACAACAGGTAAACCTAAGGGAACAATGTTGACACATGGTAACTGGTTTGCTGCCATCCATAATGAATGTGACGTGCTTCAATTAAGACAGAATGATGTGGCATTAATCATCTATCCAATGGCACATGTAGGTCTTTCATGGGCAATATCCGCACTCAGCAGTGGTGCGCTATACATCATGATGAGCCAATACAATATTGAAGATTACAGATACCTATGTGAAGAGGAAAGGGTAACGGTACTTGGTGGAATGCCACCAATCATACATACCCTTACAACACATCCAGAATATGTAAAACAGTTCAACTCAGTCCGTGAGATCATATCCGGTGGGGGACCACTCCATAAGAAGATATGGAAACAATTCCAGCACCTTTACGGAATACCTGTAATCAACTCATATGGTTTAAGTGAAACCATTGTAATCGGAACAGGAACAGTCATCAGACCTGAGGATTACTGGAGCGCAGACAGATATGAGAGTGTAGGCCATCCGGTATGTTTCTCCGAGGTGAAGATAGTGGACCCGAACGATGCAAGCAAAGAATTGCCTCTATATGAAAATGGTGAGATTGCATTGAGGGGACCGGCTGTGGCTAAAGGTTATTGGAACATGGAAAAGGAAACCAGGGAAACGTTCCTTGAGGACGGATGGTTCTTAACTGGGGATATCGGATATATAGACCAGGACAATCGTCTATTTATTACAGACCGTAAGAAAGATATGATTGTAATGAGCGGATGGAAGATTTATCCAACCGAGGTAGAGGAAATCTTGATTAAACATCCGGCAGTCGAAGACCTTGCTGTTTTCTCAATTGACGATTGTCATAAGGGCGAGCTTCCTGTTGTGGCAGTCATATGGAAGGACGATATCCTGACAGAGGACAATGAAGAGGAGTTAAAAGCAGACCTTGACAAGTATGCACGTGAACGCCTTGCAAGATACAAGGTTCCACATAAGATATTTACAACAAACAAGCTTCCAAGGGTAAACAATTGGAAACTACTTAGAAGGGAATTAAAGGAAGAATATAACATCTATGCAGACATGGATTAATTCTTCCCCACTTTTTTTATTTTTACTAGTTTTAATATTAACCTCATTTGAAAAATAATTTTTTTATAGATAGCTATTTTTATTAACAATTTCAAGATTATGATTTCTAAACTAGATTCATATTAACCTTATTTGAGAAATCATTTCCTACAAAAAACATGCAGTTTAATAACTTGATGTATATCATATAGTACAAAATCACTAATTTTATACTATCAATTTTTTTAATTGATTTTAAGCATGATAAGAATAGGTGAAAATACCACATTATGTTTTAATCATAAAAATTACTATAAAAATTAGATAATTTTCATATCACATCAACAGGTTGTAAAAATTATATCTAAAACAAAAATATTATAGATAAAAAAAAATAGTTAAAACAAAAAAGTAAAAAAAAAATTCATCAATTAATACTCCAACATAAAATAAAACATCACAGACTTTATGTTATGTAAATTTTCCTAATAAATTTATTATAAAAATAGTTATTATAAAATGTTTTAATTAAATTATAATAAAAAGATAAAAAATAAAGATATCTATTTTGTAACCATAGTTCCGATACCCTCTTTTGTAAAGATTTCAAGAAGGATTGTATGAGGAACCCTACCATCAAGAATGTGGGCTGATTTTACCCCACCCTTAACCGCGTCCACACAGGTTTCGATTTTAGGAATCATACCACCTGATATGATACCATCTTCAATTAACTGTGGGACCTCATCCACACGGATTCTTTGGATTAAAGTTGAAGGGTCATCAGGATCCCTTAAAACACCTGGAACATCGGTTAAGATAATGAGTTTTTCGGCTTTGACACTTTGTCCGATTTCACCTGCCGCGGTATCCGCATTAATGTTTAAGGTTGAACCATTATCAGCCATTCCGATAGGTGCAATTACAGGTATATAATCGTTTTCAGTGAACATGTCAAGGATACCATGGTTTACGGATACAACCTCACCTACCAAACCTAAATCAACCTTCTGAGATTCACCAGTATCTGAATCAGTGAATACTTGAAGAGGTCTTTTTTTAGCCCTAATAAGTTCACTGTCCTTACCAGAAATACCTATACCCTTTCCACCATGTAGATTAATCTGAGATACAATATTGGTACTGATCTTACCAACAAGAACCATCTTAATAATTTCCATGGTTTCCTCATCGGTTACACGAAGACCATTTACAAAATTAGCTTCCTTACCAAGTTTCTCCATAGACCTTGAAATCTCAGGCCCTCCACCATGAACTACTATAGGTTCCATACCTACGTATTTAAGTAAAACGGTGTCTCTTGCTGTTGAGGCCATAGCTTCTTTATTTACCATAGCATGACCTCCGTATTTAATTAATATCTTTTTACCGTAAAATTTTTTAATATATGGTAATGCTTCCACCAAAATATTTACATCTGTCATATAATCACTAATAATAAACTAATAAAATAGTTATAATCATAATAGATTTCTAAAATAAATAGATCAATATAAAACATATATTAATGTAAACTTTATTTTTTAATGCATATAAACATTAAGATATTTGAAAAATTTAGGAATAATTTATAAAATAAATTAAAAGAATAAGTTAAATTAAAATACAATAATAAATTAAAAGATAATCCAAAATAAAAATTAGTAATAAATCTTAAAATAGGATAAAATAACATTATTAATATTAAAAATGATATATATTAACACATCAAATCAATTTTGAAAAATTACAAACAGAAAACGAAAAATTATTAAAAAAAGGGAATGAATATGAACATGAAAGAAAATTATATTCAAATATTAAAATTGATGAATGTTAAAGTAGAAGAAAAAACTTTAAGAAATAATGCTAACAAGAATACAATATTATTTCCTTTTAATTCCAGAAAAGAATATAGGGCAAGATTTAATAATGAATTTTATTCTATACTTGGAGAATTCTCACGGATATTATTAAATAAAAAATTAGATAATACTCTTAGCATACCTTCCACATTAAATCAAATTAAATCCAACAAGGATAATTATTTTGATATTGAGGAGGGTAGTGAAGAATATTTAGAAAAATTGATTAAAGAATATCTTTTTAATAGAAAGGGAGAACTAAAAATATCAAACCCTTACTTATTTTTATATTTGCCTTTATCAAATGACAAACATTCCAATGGAGAAAAAGAAATTGCATTATTTTTAAGGGATGTATTTTTTAGAGACAATGATAACCTAAAAGAATTTTTTAAAACAAAAGAAAGTGATAATCTAATTATTAAACTAATTTTAAATAATATCCCTAAATTATATGAAAACGAAACACCCTACAAATACAATTGTTATTTGGATAATATTAAAAATGTTTTCAATGAAGATATTAATTTTATTACAAATTATAAGGAATATTTTATTGAAAATATAAATAAAATATTTGCATATTATTATTTCTTTTATATAAGTCAATTAATTTTAAAAATAAATAGGGGTTTTGATGATAATAAAGAAATTGATAACCTTTACTATTTATTAGATTGGGAAAGTGCAAGTAAAAATAGAAAAACAATCAATAAAGGATATAAATTTTTAAAAGATAAAACTAGCTCATTATATGCTCAATTAAGTTTAATTGATCAAATAAATACATTACTTGGTACATCAGGATTACTTGAAAAAGATTTATTGAATCAGTTTAACCAATTAAGCAACGAAAATCAAAATGAGGTAATTAAATACTTAAAAAAATGGATTAGTTTATACAAATTATATAGTAAATTTGATGATGAGAAAAACTCACAGGAGGAATATCTTGAGGAACTACCTAACAACTTTAAAGATTTAGTTAATGAACTATATAAATCCCTTAACAATAAAAAACATGGCATTGATGCTGCACAAAAATCAAGATATGCACAGAATCTAGAAGATATGGCTAAAAAATTCTTTCTCAAACGTAGAGGATCTTATGGTTATATTTTAAATCTTAACCGTGATATACTTTTAATAATGACTGCACTATGTGTTAAAGACAAAAAAATAAGACTTAATCAATTATTTGAAGAGTATGAAAAAAGAGGACTTTTCTTTGACAGATATTCTAAAGAGGAAATTATCAAATTATTAACTAAATTAAATCTAATTGATAAAAAAAGTGATAGCGGTGATGCACAATATGTTAAACCAATATTATAAAATTATCATATTATTTTTTTAACAAATAATAAAAAAATAGAAATGAATTAAAGAGGTATAGTTACCTCTAAATCATCACCAACAAATTTATAATTATTCAAATATTTTCTAGAATTATTATCAATTCTCATTCTAAATATTAAATTTAAATGTCCAACTACTTTTCTTCCATCAATTGTAAAATAGCATATATCTTCATAATTATTTTTAGGAACAAAATACTGAGAAATTTCCCTTGGAACTACAAAAGTTCCATTATTTTTTACTTGTTCTGTAAATGTAGTTTTAAAACTAATACGATTTTTAGGTTCTACTTTCTTTTCAATTTTATCATTTAAGAACAGCCTAATTTTAGTTTTATCCTCATTTCTCAGATGTTTCTCTTTCAAATAATTTTCAATTTCTTCGTCTTTATGATAAAATATACGTACTAAAGATGAGATTTTAACTTTGAACATCTTACCGTCAATATAAACAAATTTTTCTTCAAGATCACTTTTTGGAATTATTTTCTCTATATCTCCCCTTTTAATAGCCCATCCATGATTTTTATAGGATAAACCCGTTTTTACATTGAATTCAATATAATCTTCAAAATCGGCCTCATCAAATGTTTGTTCAGAATCATTTAAAATTGAATCATCAAATCTCTTTAAACTTTGAACCTCATTACCAGATGAAGATAAAGGCACAACCTTTCCTTTCTGATCATCAAAGTTTTGATTTGAAACTTTATTATTCTTTTCAATGTTTATTAAAACATCACCATCATAATCTGAAATATCTGTTCTAGTTTCTAAACGCCTGGGTTCATCACCAATAATCTCATCAACATTTACAATCACAGGTTCTGAAGATTTCAATTCATCATTTGAATTTAAGAATTCACCTTGAACAACACATTGACCTTTAGTAAGTTTAGTTAATTTCTTTTCCCAATCCTTCTTCCTATTATTATCTTTAGTTAAAATACCTGCAATTTTTGTAATAGAGTTATCCGTTGGATGAAAGTATATTTTCTCATCAACATTTTCTAATGCATCTAACTCCTCAGATTTAAAACTTTGAACTGATTGTGTTGCAAATATTCCGGACCATCCAAATTTCCTACCTTCCTTAAGTATTTTGGAAGAAGGTGAATCCTTTCCAAAGTCTAAATTTTGAGCTTCATCCAAAACAATTGCAAATGGATTTTTTTCATCACCATTAATTGTTTTATAATGCCATAAATCCCAAAGTATTAACTCGGTTATAACATTTTGAATATCAGAAGATAGACCTGTTAATTGAATAATTAAAATTTTTCCATCTTTTTTATCTAAAATGCTAGACCAATCAAAATCATCCGAGATAAATGGATTTATGTCTAATAATTCAGTTAACTTATTTAAAACGGAGCCTGCCACAGATGAGTCTTCATTCATCAATTCATCTTTAAGGTCTTCAAAGTCCATTTTATATCCATGCTTTTTAATACCCCTAATTACAGCATTATAAATTGTGTTTAATTGTTGATCTCCAAAGTTATATACAGAACCAACAAGGTTTTTAAATCTACTTGCCACCTTGATTTCATCTTCCAGCATAAATTCTCCTTCATCGATCTCAATTTTATAGCTTTTAAATGGATTTAATGAGAATTTATCCCTAACCACTGTACGAACATCCAAATTATTACCTACTGATTTTTTGAATTCCTCCTCCAATTTAGATTTTTTAAATCCATCAGTATAATCAATGATTATTGAAGGTATGTTCTGCTTGGATAATTCTTTAAGGACCCTTTGAATGAAATAAGTTTTTCCTTGACCAGATTTACCTTGAATTAACATGTGCCTATTAGGTAATTTGGAATTTCCATATTCCCAATATACTTTGTGGTCATAACCATCCTGTGTTCCAATCAATACCCTTACATTTTCAAGAGAGTCTTTTTGCATTGGAGGTTCAGGGGGACCTGGGGGATTTATTGGACCTTTAGGACCTTTATGAGTTTTAGGATGTTTTTCACCACCCCCATTACCATCATCACCAATAGGACCATCTGGTTTTTTCGGAATATCAAATTTACCTAAATCATTATCATTAAATAGCAAATCAGATGCCTCGATATCAGTTGAATTAGATTGTATTTTTTTTCTCATATCTTCAATCGTATCAACTAAACCAAGATATGCGTTTTCCATAGGCAATTCAATTATTTGAAGCCCATCTTCTTTAGCTATTGAAGCATTAAAGCAGTCCCTTTTAAATGAAACTAATGTACCCTTTCCAATTTTATCTTCTAAAATATAAGAAATAATGTAATCATCATTTAACAATTTAGATTTAAATTCTTCTATTCTACTGAAATCCTTTTCATCCCAAATATGATTAATATTTAATTTTTCAGCGTTTGAAATAAATATTTGTATAAAGAAGTTCCTAAAGAATTTGTTTTTAAATTCACTACCTTCATTATCAAATTGTTTTAGTTGATTTTTAAGAAGGTTATAAGTCTCATTTAATTGATTTTTACCTTTATTAATGGTTTGAAAGTCATTTCTTCCAGCTTTAACTTCTATAGGATAATATAAAATTTCAATAGTTCCGTCATCATTTGTCTTTAAACCAATTAAAAGTAAATCATCACTATAACTTCCCTTTTCAATATCTGATGAGAAAATTCCCTCATTTTTGCTTAATTTTACATTTCCCGCGATTCTCAAGATTTCCTCCATTGAAATTGGAATCCAAATAATATCTTTATGGTCATAAATAGCTAAAGAATATTTAATAGCAGATACAAGACTTAATTTCTCCATATCATAGTTTCCACTTTTACTTGAGATTAATCTAAGTAACCATTCACCATTTATACAGTTAAACATTTTAATGATTGAGATAATCTCATCTTTACTAATTTCAATATCTTCCTTATTTCTTAAGAAATCATTAATAATGTCTTCATATTGAACTGATTTATTTGTAACTGTAATTGTATCATATCTACTTGAAGAACTATATTGGTCACTGTAATGAATAATTATTAGATCATTATCTGTTTTATTAAAGTATTCAATTCCAAATGCAGGTTCTATAAAAGTTACCCAATGAGATTTATCGTATAATTGTTCAATATTATCTTCTTCTAATTCAACAGTTGTAATAATAGTTTTATTCTTAGAATAAGTATTTTTACCATAGTTTCTGCTATTTTCAACTAATTCATTCATGTTAATAGAAGTTTTAACTAATTGATTTTCTTTATCTAAAATATTTTTAGTACCGAAACCATTTCTATAATCCTTATGTTTTGTAGTTGAGGTAACTGAAGACAGTAATCCGTTTAATGACAATCCAGTTTCAATATCATCCATATTATCATTAGCTATTATACTGGCAGATTTTCCTTTATAAAATGAAATATGAGCATATTCATAATTTTCAACATCAAGAGGATGTTTAAAGTATTTTATATTATTCTGAACTAAATGTAAAATGTCAATTTCATCTAATGTTTTTGAGGACAATTTTAAGCCAAATTCCTCATCGAATTCCTCTTTGGTTCTACATCTGGAAAAGGTGTCAAAACTACTCTTATGGGAATCACTATAAATATGAACTTCTACAGGAATTACATCTTTAGTTTTTAATTTATCAGGTAATCTGGATCTTACAAAACTAAATACACCTTTAACTACTTCTTTATCATCATTAATATTAATCACATTAATTTTTAAAGCAGCCTTTGGATTGAATTCGAATAAATAATTAAAGTGTTTAATAAATTGATCTAGTTTCTCGGATACAACATTTTTAATAAAAATATTAGTAGTACCAATAGATACTTCTTTACTCTTTTTATAAATTACCCATTCATGAGCTGATTCCTGATAAATTGGCTTATACAAAGTTTTTCCATCATCAGAACATACATATGGAATTAAATTATTTGGAACTAAACGTTTAACCATATTGTTTTCTAACTTCTCATCACCACTCTGTTTTTTAATTTCAAGCTGATATGCGATATTTATTGGAGAGAAACTAGAATACATTATTTTATCTTTAGTATCAATACGACCTAACTTAAGTAAGTCTTTTTTAGTGTCATCATCATTTAAAAAGGAATTACTTTCAATAGATTCAATTTCTTCATTAAAAACATTGATAAAATTTTCATAAAGTTTTTCCAAATCATTATTCAAATAAATCAAACTTGGAAGATTATCTTCAGGTGAATCATCATAAGTTTTAAAATAATTTAAAATATCTTGATATGCATTTGTTAATCTTTCACTATATTGAACATCAACCTTAGATAATTTATTGTCTACATTTAAAGTTCCATAAAATACATTGTTATCGATTATTTCCCTTTCTAAATCTAAATATTTTTTAAACTCATCTTTTAAATAGAAACTATTAACCCCCAATATTGCTTTAGTTCCATTATATACAAAATCACCTTTATATTCTCTTTTAATTTCCCAAATACGAGATGAATCAACGGGATGAGTTTTTTCTTTCTTTTCAGTTATTTTAAAAGTAATATCATTATCATTATAATGTAAATCAAAGTTTAAATCACCTTCATTCCATGCAGGAGACTCCTCTGAAATGATTATACTCTCATTATCATAAAGATAAATTATTTCATTTTTATCCTCAATAGATTTTTCAGTTCTATTATTTGAAGAACCGAAGATTATTTCATAATCATCATCACTATTTTCAACATTAATATAATTTTTATCTGCTTTAACAGTGTATTTTGATTTAATTGAATCAAAAACTTCAGGATAAGCATTTAAAACAACAATATTAAAAATGAAATTAGACCTATTTTCATTATTATGTTTATATGTAATTTTTTTATATGTTGGCTCATCTAAAGAAACATCAAATTTAACATTTAATTTCTTTCCAGATGTTTTACAATATTTTAATGATTTTTTTCCAATAAAACCTTTTTTAAGCATCTGATCAAATTGGAATGTTAAAGAAACTTCCTTCTCTTTTCTTGTATTGAATACAATTATATGTCTTTTTCTTCTACCTGCAGCAGTATTATATTCTGGTTTTTCCCAATATTTTAAAGAATTATCGGTCAATTTTTTATTGCTTTCTTCATAGTTAAGGGGTTTATTTCCTGCTTTAAATTTCTCTCTGAAATTTTTAACATTTTTATAAGATTCATTTTCCCAATCATCTTTTTTTAATTTATTTACACCAGAATCAGTATATCTTTTTTCAAGTTCCTTATCTAAATCCTCATATAAATGAGCATTCTTTATAAATTCAAATTCAGCATGATTTTCTTTTAATCTCTGCTTCATTGTAGGTATTGTATGGTCTTTAAGATTTTCATCTTTAAATAATTCTAATTCTTTAAAATCCTCATCATCAATATGTCCTTTTTCTATAATACCCAATATATTTTCAAAATCCCATAAAGTAGGTTTTGCAGATGTTTCTTCATTAACATTATTTAATACAAATTTAGCTACCTCTTTTTCTGCTTTTGTAAGTTTTTTTGATTTATTAATTTCAGTTTCTAAATTTCTTGAAATAAAATTAATACTTAAAGGCATCCCTTCTTTCTTTAAGTTTCTCATACCATTATAAATACTATCCAAAGGCTCTGAACATATAATTAATAAAGCAGTATTTTCCCATTCTCCTTCCTGATTTGTTACTTGATTTCTTAAAGTAACTAAATAATCTGGCTTTACATTAGTGCTTTTGGCAAGAACTAAATTTACACCATCAATTAATAATGAAAATGACTTAAATTCATTCTTTGCATTTTTATGAATATAATTAAATGAATTGTAAATTCCCTCATCAATTCCTTTCTGTTTAAAACTATAATATAAATTATCCACTTGTTCAGCTTCATCTAATTCAATGAAAAACCTATCTCCTTTTTTTATGTTTTCTTTGTTAAAGTAATTTAATATTTTACTAGAAAGATAATTATAAAATTGGTTTGACATATTGAGCATCTCCACTATCACTTTTTTTATCTATTAAGTTTAATTGTGTAAGTAGTTTTATTATTTCTTCTTTAGATTGTATATCAAAATAAATTCCCCTTTTCTCGTATTCATCAAATAATTGGGTTAATCTAATCTTTTTATCTTTAACACATAATGCAGTCAGTACAATAAGAATTTCCCTATTCATATTTAATGTGTATCCATAGGAGCCTCTTCTTTTAATGAAATATTTTTTAGCAATATTTTTCAAATTAATTGCATATCTAGATTTAGGTTCCGGGTTGTTTCCATGTTCCTTATCATTAAGTGTAACGAATAATTCATTCATTAAATCCTTAAAATTATCAGATAAATCATAAAGATATTCTTCCTCTGAACTTTTTGTAAGATCAAAATCATTGTAATATTTATATACACAAATCCATTTTTTTAAATATTTTAAGAATTCCCTTTGTTCCGTATAATTCAATTTTTCATAATAAATTAACATGTCCTTTTCAAGCAAGTCATGAGTACCTAATAATGTATTCATTTGATCAATTAAACTTACTTTAGTAAATAAGGAAGCAGTTTTATCAGTTAAAAAACGATATCCTTTCTTAACCGCTTTACGATTTTTACTTGCACTTTCCCAATCCAGTAAATAATAAAGTTCATCAATTTCTTTATTGTCATTGAAGCCTCTATTAATTTTTAACACCAGTTGACTTATATAAAAAAAGTAGTAGTATGCAAAAACCTTATCAATATTTTTTATAAAATATTGTTCATATTTACAAAGGTAATCAATATCATCATTAAAAAGTTCAGAAATACTATCAATCATACAATCATATTTAAAATCAGTTTTATTATCTGTTAACTCAGGAATATTCTTTAAAACCAATTTTATAAGTAAATTATTAGTTTCTTTATTATTAAAAAAATTGATTAAGTTTTTATTATCCCTAAAGAATACATCCCTTAAAAATAATGCAATTGATTTTTCACCTTTTGATTTTTTATTATTAGATAAAGGCAAATATAAAAATAAATAAGGATTTATAATTTTTAACTCATCCTTTTCATTAAATAAATATTCCTTAACCAATTTCTCCAGATAATCCTCACTTTCAGTCTCAATATCAAAATTTTCATTATTTTTTGATTCAGCAATGATATCCTTTATATTTAGTGAATCATCTAGTTTTTTATTAAGGAGTATACGAGAAAATTCCCCTAAAACAGAGTAAAATCCATTTTCAAATGTAGCAGTATCTTCAGTCCTAGATTTAAATGGAAATAAAGGAGTATTTTTATCAATATTATTTTTTAATGATTTTTTTTCTGGATTAACATTCATCTGTTTTAAAAGATTATTATAATTCTTTTCAAAGTTCATATTATACCTCACTTCTAAATTCAAAGGTGTCAAAATCATCATTATACTCAAATAAAAATTCCTCATTAGATTCCAAATATTTGATTATTAAAGTTTTACTATTTTGTCCTTCAATTATTGACTCAACAAACTGGTTATAAACAGTTAATTTTTCTTTTTCATTAACATTTAACTTAAATCCATGATTAATTTTTGTAATGTACTTATATAATTGGAAATCAACAGTAATTGGAATTTTATTTTCATTAAAATCATCACTAACTTTAAAATAAAGTTCGATTTCATTTTTAAACCTATTTCCTAAAACATTATCTAAATTATTTTCATTGTTAATTTTAGAATTATTTTGTTTTACTGAACTAGGTTTTAAATATATCTTCTTTAAAATTTTAAAACTATCTAACTCATCAACACATACATAGTTTTTCTTTTCGGATTCCTTCCATTTAAAAATGGAATCTTTAACCTCGATAAATAATTGTTTATATCCATGAATATTCCCAATGTTATAATTATAAAGATATTTAAGATACCTCAAGTAAGTTTCATCTTTAAAGGCTTTTTTAATTGATGGTTTGCCATAAAATATTGCTAATCTAATTAAAGGACTTATTAACCCCGTTTTATAAGATTTTTTGTTAGTTTCAGTTTTAATAGTGTTATTAATATCAGCAAAATAAGGCTCTAAAAATGACATTTCTTCTTTGAAATAGTATTTATCTAAAACCTTGTTAATATCATCATTAATATACAAGTCAATGATAAATTTATCCAATTCTTCACTACGTTCGATAGTAGGATCTAAGTCATTAAACAATTCTAATAAACTTGAACGATTTGTATCATTGAACAATAAATTTGGAAGTAAATTATTTAAATTTAAATCCTCTTTATCTGTTTCTGGAGGTACAATAATTTCATAGACAAAGTTTAATAAATCCCTTGTAGAAATAATCTTTTTATATTTATTAAAAACCTTAATCAGATACTCAATTATTATTTCTTGATTATTCTCATTAGAGAAAAACTCATAATTATCAATAATAGAACTCTCAAGTCCATTCCTTTTATCTAAATTGTATGCTAAATAAAATGGATTATTATCGCTTTTATTTATAACATTATTAAATAGAGCACTTAAATAATTAGAAGAAACATAATTTGAATCTTCGTTATTATTTAATTCAAATAAATTATAATCACTGAAGGTTATAAAACTAACATGATTATAAAATCTATTTTCTGTAACAGTCTTGGAATCAAATAAATTAGCATCATCAATAATTTCCTTAAGTTTAGTATATTCATTTTTACAATAATCAGATTCTAAAAAATTATTTAAAACACCTAAATTAATTGCTAAAATAAATTTTTCGGAAGAATTTTCAATATTCTCATCATTAAATGATTTAAGAACATTAGCAAGAGTATCTATTGCTGTCTCTTCAGGATCTTGGCTTTCAGTTGCATCATTGTGTATGGTAAATTTATTAAATAATTCAGGTTCATATGTTTTTAAATATGCTAACATATGGGATTTACCATCACCTACACTACCACATAACATGACTAAATGACTTGAGGGTTTATCCTGAACTCTTTTAAGTTCTTTAATAAATTCATCTTGTATAGACCTATTTACATGAAGGTATTTTTTAAAATCATTTAAATTATCATCACTTTCAACTGCTTCCCTAGAGGAATCCTTGAGCTTTGTTAACTCATTTAATAAATAACTTCCATCATATTTCTGAAATGTATAATTTTTTAAATTAGAACCAACTTCCATATCAATAATATCCCCATCATACACTTCAGAATAAACTTCATTTATTGAATCATTAATCCTATTTTTTATCTCAGATAACTTTTGATCTTCTTGCTCAACATCCCTAAAAGTTTCAGTTGTTTGTTGTGCTACATCTTTGTTATTATCCGTTTCTGAAGAAGTTCCAACATCCTTATTCTCAGTATTTTCGATTGTTTCCGGAATTTCTTGCCCAGTAGGTAAAACACCAGAATTTGTTTCATTACCCAACTCCCCATTGGATGTATTTATACTTTTATTTCTAAAGATAAGTCCATTATAGTCGGGTGCTTCAAAATTTTCATCACCATATTTCTTATAAAACCAAACAGCTATTTCATATAATTTTTTGTGAACTTCACTAGCTCTTACACCTAAATCATTAATATTTCTATGAGCTGCATTATTACGTGCCCTACGAACAAATTCAAAATTTCCTTCTAATTTAACGGGAATTACCTTTATATCAACTAATCCCTTAATTTTTCTTTTTTGATTTTGACGGGATAAATAGTCCAGATTTTCAATTTCACATATAAGAGTTACAATTTTCTCGGCAGCGGTACCTGCTCTAAAAATAGAATCTTTATAATCTTTATTTACTAAATGTTTTTCACAATAAAAACATTCCTCTGAAATTTCACCAAACCCGTCATCTAAAAAATTAAAACAATTTTCTTCCATACATTAAACCTCATTTATTTAACTGTATTCTAATTTTAGATCTAAATCAAATTAATAATATATCTTTAATTTATAGAATATAAAAGTTTTTAAATGCTTTTTTAAACAAAATAAGCAAGTTATCAGTAGAAAAATAAACAAATTTTAAGGATTTATTCATAAAATTAGATCTTAAAATTTTTACACATAAAGAATATAACTATTAAAATAGTTTTTAGATCTTTAAAGCTTTTAAAAAGTTAAATAATAAAAAATTATTTAATAACCAGATCACATTTAAAAAAAAAAAATAGTATTTACATTACAATCTTAAAATTTCAAAAAAATAGCAATAATAAAAAAAAATAGATCATATAAATATTTTAACATGCTTTTAATAAAAATATTACTTTAAAAAATATAACAAAAATAGAGAGAAAAACCAAAATAAAAGCTATTTTTCCCATTTCATTATTGTTTTTCCAAATCTAAGGTTGGTATCCCTATTAAATGCATAATGAATATCCTCAAGGCTTCTTACTGTAATTACCTCACCTATAATACTTTCAAGATAGGATAAAAACCTGGTATTTCCATATAATTCAACTGTTTTTAGAAAGTCGTCCCTTCCACTACGGCTTGCGCCAATAACGGATAAACCCTTAGACAATACATCACGTGTGTTTATTGGTATTGGATATTCACTTACACCCATCAATAAGATAGTACCTTCAGGATTTATTAAATCGATAATCTGATTGATAGCTGACTGGGAGCCTTGTCCTCCAACACACTCAAATCCATGGTCTATTCTTACATCCTCCGGAACATCATCCACCAGGAATCTTTTGTCTGCAAATGTAAAAAGATTCAATTTATCGAGATGTGGTCCAAATACATATATTTTAGATTGGGGCATGGCTATCTTTAAGACCAATGCCACAACATATCCGAGGTTACCGTCACCCCATACACCAATGGTGTCTCTTCTTTTATGCGCATATCTATTGAATCTTCTAATTCCATGAACCGCCACGGATATGAATTCTGTAAAAGAGGCAATTTCAGGATTTAAGTCATCAGGTACCTTGACAACCCTATCGGGATTTACTACAATATAATCCTCCATAAATCCATCGGAACCACTTGAGGAAAACTTGGAGCTTGAAAGATAGTTTTCACTTATTATATCATCCTTTTCAACTGGCGTGTTTGGAATTACCACGACCTTATCCCCTACATTAAAATGTCCTGTTAAATCTTTAACAACCACTCCAGTTGCCTCATGTGTTAATGCCATCGGCAATTTTTTAGACAATACAGATGCAGAGCGCTTACCCTGATAATATCTTTGATCAGCACGACAAATTGACAGATAGCTAGGCCTTATTATAACCTTATCCCTAATGTCAACCTCTATGTATATCTCCTCAAATAATTTTGGAGAAACCAATCTACAAACTGTATTAATCATATCAACACCAATTAGTTAAAAAAATAATCTTGAATATAATCTATTATCCATATAAACCCTAATGGTTAAATAAACCTAATAGCTAGAATACAACTTCGATAGTTAATAGCTAGAATTATAAACTATAACAAACTTAATAGCTAGAATACAACTTCCATAGTTAATAGCTAGAATAATTCACTTAAATATCCAAATATCAACTTAAAATCTTAAACAACTTAATCCCTATTTAGATTATTATCTAAAATACTATTTGCAACCTTCAAATCATATAAATAGGTAATCTTGATATTGGTTACATCACCTTTAACCAATTTAACATCCTGACCTTTAAGAACAAATATCTTAGCTGCATCGGTCAATATGGATTTTTCCTCTTCTGTAAGTTCATTGAAGAACCTTTTAAGTTTTAGAATATTAAAAGACTGGGGAGTCTGACCCTGATACATGAATGCCCTATTGGGCATGTTAGTAATTTTTTTACCGTCACGGCTTTCGACGATTGTATCGGATGCTGGAAAAACAGTGTCACATGCATCATATTTTAATGCGGTTTCAATGTTATCCTCGATAATCCTGTGAGATACAAATGGCCTTACAGAATCATGGGTAAGTATTATGTCATCCTCATTTAATCCATAGTTGTTTTCAATATAATCTATTGCAGCCATTATTGTATCGTTTCTTTCTAGTCCACCTTCGATTACAACAATATTATCGCTGTCAGGAATATACTCCTCGACCAATGATTTGGTATAGTTAATCCACTCGGAAGGTGTCAATACAATAACCTTCTCAAACCTACTGTTTACATAGAATTTTTCAATGGTATGGATTATAATAGGTTTGGTTCCTAATTTTAAAAATTGTTTAGGCTTTTCAGTTTGACCCATTCTCTTACCTACTCCACCTGCTAGAATAGCTGCAAATATCAAAAATAAACTCTCCTAAAATATTTAATATGATAATTTTTATATTTCATTTAGTATTTATTATTTTTTAAATATATTTTGAGAAAGTAGACCAAGAAAAAAATAGAAAAAAAGTTATAATAAGATTAAAGATTCCTTTCATTAATAGTTAGAATAAAGAAATATATTGGAAATAGATGATTAGTAAATTGATATTCTCCTCGTTTTTTAGAACCAGCTAATTCAATAATCCCTAAATCTTTAGCACGCCTAATAAAACCATTAAATACTTGAAATTCAGATTCATCTAAAATATTTTCAAATTCTTTTTTAGTAAAAGGACTATCAGGACTAATTACTAATTGTTTTCCGATTTTTTTAAATAAGGATAGATATTCTGCACTTCTAATCTTTTTATCAAGTAAAGGTTGCAAATATTTCAATCCTATTCTTTGACCGGCTTCAATAATACCTCTAAATGCATCATCAATATCAATACAATCATCAGTATTAATCCAAAAAGTTGCATCACCAATCTCTTGCATCATAGTAGGCATACCTGATGAATATAAAATCATCTCTTCCAATGCATCGTCATTAATTGAAATATTATAAAATGAAAAAATATCCTCATAGAAAAGTTCAATATCTTTATCAGATAACGCTTTCAACTCATGAACATGAAATATTCTATTAACAGAGGGATTTTGCTCATATAATCTATTATATTTTTCGGGATATCCTGTTAACATGAAACAAATACGAGGATTATCAACAGAGGTAGCTAAAGTATCTGCAAAACTTTTATACCAATTAGCAAACTCTGGAGTTTCAGATAAACCATTGATATCATCAATAACAATGAATAGACCTTTTTTATCCTCAAATCTATTTACAATATCATTTAAATAAAATGCAAAATTATCTTTAATGTTTTCTAATTCCTCATCTTTTGGTTTAAATTTTATATTAATTCCACCGAAACCAATACGTTCTATACGATCACCTAAGATATCAAATATCTTCTCAGACCAGGCTTCAGATTTTATGGAATTTAATATTCTTTCAATGATTTGAGTAGTTAATTCATTAACATTATGAAAACTATCATTCATAATATGGGCTGTAATCATTGAGTAATTCTTCTCTGCAAAATCCCTTACAAAATTTGCTAATGATGTTTTTCCCATTCCCCTTTTACCTGTGATAAAAAAATGTTGAGGATTACCATTTATAACCCCTGGAAAATATTTTAATATTTCTTCCAAGATTTGTTTTCTGCCTTTAAATCTTTCAGGACTAACTGGTTGACCTGGTTGAAATAATGACTCTTTTGATGCAATCTCCATATTATAATCTCCATTCAGTCATAATGATTTAATCATTAATTTATTATATTTTCTTATTTTATAAATAATTATTTTTTATATTATATCCCTTACTATAATAGGTTTAAATAATTATTTAAAATTATATTGTTCAGTGAACTTTAAAAAACATGAGAATTCTTAACAAGTAATTAAATTCCCTGTTAAAACTATTCTTATAACTTAAAGAAATTAAAATAAACTTAATCAAATAATAAAAGTTTATATAAAAAAAATCTTAAAGTATAACATTAAGGTGATGAGGTTCCACCTTTAACCGTCAGTGATTACTGAATGATGACTTCTATTTTTCAAAAAGGTAATAAGATTAACCTAATCTATAAATCATGATTTAATCACTGAAGTGGAGTTTAAATTAGATACTGTTTTTTATAGAGAAGATTGATTTTTATTATCTTAGATTTAACTTTAAGGAGATTTTAAAAATTGATTAGTGATTTCTATCCTGTAGTACTGGCTGTTTTAATAGTGATTGCCAGCATGATTTCAATTAAATGGGGAATTTCCATATCCATTGTGGAGATTGTACTGGGAATTGTTGCGGGAAATTTAGGTCTGCTTGAACCTGAATCATGGATGATATACGTTGCAGGTTTAGGCGGTATGGTTTTAACATTTCTTGCTGGTACTGAAATAGATATAGACGTAATGAGAAAGAATTTGTCCGAATGTATTGGCATTGGTGTTGGATCTTTTCTGATATCCTTTGTTTTAGTATTTATAGCATGTAATTATCTACTAAACTGGCCACTTAAATCCGCACTGCTTGTTGCAACCGCATTATCCGAAACTTCCATTGCAATAGTTTATTCAATAATTCTCGATATGGAATTTTCAGGACGTAAGATAGGGACAATACTTATGGGTTCCACATTTATAACAAACATCTGCACTGCAACGGCATTAAGTGTTCTATTTATGAGGCCAGGTTATGAAACATTGATCTTTATAATCGCATCAATACTCATACTCCTATTTTCATACAAATATTCAAACACACTGTTTGAAAGCAAAACCTTCAGCATGACAAGTAATGAGCTTGAGCTCAAATATATATTCCTACTGATAGTATTGTTAATATTCTTTGCAGCATTAGGTGGCGGACAGGCATTGCTTCCTGTATTCATTCTTGGAACCATTCTCTCAAAGCCATTCAGCCACACCAACAAGAATGATATGTTACAGAGGTTACAAACCGTTGCATTCAGTATAATTACACCAATATTCTTTATAGTTGGAGGAGCCAAAGTTTCAATACCTGTCATTATCGGTTCAATCGGAATATTCCTACTAATATTTATTATCCGTCAGGTTGGAAAGTTCATAGGAGTATACACAATTGTAAGGGCAACGTTAAGCAGATATCACATGTATGTTACCCTGATAATGAGTACCGGTTTGACATTTGGTCTTGTTGCCGCGGCCTATGGTTTAAATAACAATCTGATATCCACAAACATCTACAGTATCCTAACTGGAGTTTTAGTTCTAAGTGCGATTATTCCAAGCATTATTGGAAACAAATACTTTGCGCCAACAGAGGAGGATTTAGCAAGGTCCTCCCAATGAAATTTGATATTAAATGAACAGTATTTAAAAAATATAGATATAGTAGGGTAAAAACTGTTTTATTCTACTTTTTTTAGTTTTCATAGACTCAAAATGAATAGAAAAAAGAATATTTAAAAAAAGAAGGGAATTATTAAATATGTTCCGGCACTAAAGCTAAATTGAAATGATATACAAAGTAACCAAAATAATAACAGCAATAATTACGGCTGTAACCCCGACTATAATCAGGTTATCACTATCGGATTGATTACTGTTATTAACGTTATTGTTAAATGTTGGTGACGGAGAACTTACAGTAGAACCTACTGGCTTTCCACATTTGGGACAGAATTTGGAATCCTTGTTCTCAATAACAGATCCGCAGTTGTTACAAAAAACCATATTGGAACTTAGTTCCTCTCCACATTTAGGACAAAACTTAAACATATCATTATCCACTTTTGCTCCACATTTCTTACAATATCTAACCATAGTTAATAATATAAAATTTATAATTTAAATTCTTTTTCAAAAATTTACCCTGTTTTATATACTAAAAACATATATTTAAATAATATGAAAAACAGAAATTGTTAATATCATGTGGGCTTGTAGCTCAGTCTGGCTAGAGCGCTTGGCTCTTAACCTTGTTGCCGCGGGTTCAAATCCCGTCAGGCCCGCTTAACTATTTTTAAAGATTTTACTTATTTTATACACTTTT
This sequence comes from Methanobrevibacter boviskoreani JH1, assembly GCF_000320505.1. Lineage (NCBI taxonomy): Archaea > Methanobacteriati > Methanobacteriota > Methanobacteria > Methanobacteriales > Methanobacteriaceae > Methanobrevibacter > Methanobrevibacter boviskoreani. The sequence continues at coordinate 35,667 of NZ_BAGX02000010.1, read as the reverse complement.
TTAAATCATTTTAACTATTTAATTCTTATTTTGGGACTTTATTCAACTAGTTTTTGATATGGAAAATAAGACTCTAAATTATACATCCAAATTCCAATGATCCATCCATAATTCTTATCCAAAATAAGTTAAAAATAAAACAACCATAGAAAGAAAAAAAACCAGAAAATCAAATAAATAATAATCCAAAAAACATAAGGCAATAAACAAAAAAACAATAAAACCAAACTAAAAACAAAATAAACAATAAAGTAATATAAAAAAAATAAGACAATAAAAAAATAAGACTAAGCTAAAAACAAAATAAGTAATTAAAAATTCATAAAATTGTATAAAAAGAAGTAAAAAAATATTTAGATTTAAACAAACCTATCGTTTTTTCCAGGTTTGCTTAGCTCCTCTACCATGTTTACTTCCAGGTTTTTTATAACCAGATTTAGGTCTAGTTCTTTTATTAGTACCTCTAACTTTTGCCATAATTTCACCTTGTAATATTGATTTAATAAAAAAATGTATAATACTTATAGTTAAGTACTACGGATTATAATAAAATCTAATTTATAGTATTTCTAATAAAAAATTCTAAAAGAAATAGAATGTATTATATAACATAAAGATATTTCTTTTATGTAGTATATAATAGTTTCTATTATTTGGATTTTTAAATTAAAAAAATACTTTTTTTCTCAATGTTTAATAATAATAAAATCTTTTATCCAATAAATTCCAATAAGAAATAATTTAAAAAGAAAAAATTTTATTTACTTAAAACATAGTATTATTAATGTTTAAGTAGGTGGTAATATGGATTTTGAAAAGATTTTACAGGACTTTGGTAGATACTGGCAGATACTTATCAAAAAGTTAGAAGCCTATAACAATAAAAGAAAGAAGAGAAATGCCATTAATAAACGTGAAAAACAACGTCAAAAGGTAATTAAAGCCCAAATAAAAGCAAGGGAACAAGCAGAATATCAAAAATACCTTCAATCCGATGAGTACCAGGAAAGGATTCGGGAAGCAGAAAGACGTAGAAAAGAACAAGAGAAGACGACGAGCTATTAGACGATTTATATCTATTAGGTTTCTGGCACTAAAAATAGAAAAAAAACAATCCTAATTTAATAAAATTAAAATAAAAATACTTTTAAAAAAGATTAATAAAATAATTTTATTAGTTTTTATACTATTTTTTTAATCATATTGTAATCGTTTGGATTCCAATAATGAAATATTATCTTAATAAGAGATTATCCGGATTTACTTAATTTTCCGCATTAATTCAATATTTTCAATTAACTATTTTTATCACATACATATATTGAATATTTAATTAAAACAATTCTAATAGTTTTATAAATTAAATAATCTATTAAATTAAAGTATTATACTCATTTTAAAAAAAAGACTGATAAAATAGCAAATAAGATAATAAAAGAGATAAATAAAGATTAAAAAGACATCATATAAAAATAAAGATAAAAAAGTAAAATAAAGATCAAAAAAGATTATGTGGTATATTCACCATTAATTTTAACATAATCATAACTTAAATCACAGCCCCAGGCAGTTGCCTCACCATCAGACATGTTAAGGTTAATATCAACTACAATATCCTCGGAAGCCATTAGTTTTTCAGCCTTATTAAGATTTTCAGTTCCGTCAAATGCTAAGATTTCCCCATCCTTTACAAGATAAACGGATTTATCAGTGTCTTTATTTCTAAATAAACTCTCACATCCAATAGCTATTGAAACTATATCAGGGTCAAATTCACAGCCGGAATATCCTACCGCTGAGACGATTCTACCCCAATTCGGATCCTCACCAAACACTGCAGCTTTAAATAGCATACTACTTACAACTGCCTTTGCCGCAAGTTTTGCATCCTCAGGAGATCTTCCGCCTTCAACATTGACCTCTAAAAATTTAGTCTCTCCCTCACCATCACGTGCCATCTGTTTTGCAAGTGACATGCAAAGGTAGGTTAGGGCATTTTGGAAATCCTTATTAATAACGCCTTTTGGTGCTACATCAACACCGGATCGACCATTAGCCATCAATATTGCAGTATCGTTAGTACTCTGGTCTCCGTCAACAACAACCATATTAAAGCTTACGTCAACTGCATTTCTAATTGCGATTTGAATCTCCCTGGAATCAATCTCTGCATCGGTTGCGATAAAACATAACATTGTACCCATATTAGGTGCAATCATTCCACTACCCTTACAGATACCACCAATCTTAACAGGTTTTCCATTAATCTCGACTTCTACAGCACCCTGTTTAACATGCATATCAGTAGTCATCATACCCTTGGTTGCATCAGTAGAAGCTTCCATTGAATGATCTAGATTTGGATAGACCTTGTCAATCAAAGGCAATATTATATCCATAGGCATCTTTCTTCCGATTACACCTGTTGAAGAGGATGCAATCTCAGAGGAAGGTATTCCTAAAAGTTCACTTGCATGTGATACTATTGTATCACAGTCTTCAATACCTTGCTCGCCTGTAAAACAATTTGCATTACCACTATTAATTACAATTGCTGAAAGTCTACCATCCTTCAAGACTTCTTTTGTATGGGTAATAGGTGCAGCTACCACTTTATTGGATGTGAATACTCCTGCAGCTTTACTATTTGGGGACACTATAATTGATACCCCATATTTACCTTCTTTAAATCCTGCAGCCTGTACATCACTTACGGCACATATTCCTCCATCAATGAGTTTAACTTTATCAGATTTCTCAAACATTTATATCATCAAAATAGTATTATAAAAAAAATAATAATTTACTAATTAGATATTGGTTTAAGAAGTTTAAAAACTTTACTTAATTAAAGTAAAATCAGGATAATATTCAATCTCTAATTAGAAACCTTCTAAATATAGTTTAGATGTATGTTAAAAAAATAAATCGAAATTCAAAAATTAAATAAGAAAAAAAAGACCTTAGGAAAATCTAAATTAAAATTAGTAAAAAAATATCTTAAAATGAGAAAAATAAAAAAATATTTTGGGAATTATTAATAGTGGGAGTGTTTAATAATATTGAGATCCATTGACATCCGTTGTCTGATAATAGGAATCTGATGAGTTATGTGACTGATAATCCACCACACCTTCACTTGATGTAGATGCATTCAAGTTCTCATTAGTATCATCTGAGTGATTTTCATATGCACTGATGTTATGGGTTACATCCACTGGAACATGTGTTGTATTATTCTGCACAACATTATCGTCACCGCTATTAAATCCCATTGAGATACCTATAGTAGATCCTATACCAAATGCAACAATCAATAAAATAAAACCGAGAAATATTCTCTGTTGTTTTCGTCTTCTTCTAGAACTCATTTTTCCCAAATACCTTAATTTTTATTTTTGCCATAAATCAATAACATCCTGATAAAAGAATATTGTTAAACTTGTTTCAATAAGACTGCTTTTCAATATGATTATAATTGTATATTAAAAAATTACAATCAATCCACATTGAAATCTATACAATTAACAATAGATATTCAAAATCACATTCCCGTATGGGACTGTGAAAACCAGAATGTTATACTAATTATATACTATTATATTAAAATCTATTTATATACTTTGTTATGTGTGTATGTGTGTACACACATAAACAGTTAATATTGATTTGACAGATTTTTACTAAAAAATTGGAAATGGATAAATCAATGCAAAACGATATAAATAAGGATAATTTAAATAACATAAGTGAAAATTTAGAAAAATAGGTATTAGATTTTAAAAAATAAAAACATAATTTAATATATTTTAAAAAAATGTCTTTACTAATAATAGATATAAAATCCATAAAATATTTACATTTATTTAACAAAACAAATCATTTAAAATTTAATAAAAACCTGAGATTTAATGTATTAAATTTAAGAAAATATAAGTTTGTGTGTACATACACACATACACACATTTATAAAGAATTTTATAAAACATTACACTTGATTATAATTACATATATTTTACATTATATTTGTAATCATAAGTACACATATTGAAATATTTATATAAATAATGAGAAAATAATATATATATGATTATAAAAACTATACTATAATGGCAAATAAAGAAGAAGTGGATAGGATTTGGAAACTATCCGAAAAATCACGAATGAATATTTCTCTTCCAAAAGACTTGGCTAATTGGTTAGACAATAATGCGTCTGAGAATTGGAAATTAGATAAAGGTGCAAGGTCTAAAGAAGTCACCCGTATCTTACTTGAGGCTAAACGTCGAAGTGAGGAAGAACTTTAGATTTTTTTTAAAACACAACATTTTTTATACTTTAACAATCATTTTACTGCTTTTTACACATTTATATTAATAATAAACGTTTTATATCCATTTAAAAAAATTAAAATTTTAACTTATTCTAATTAGATATTTTAGATATCTGAAGGCTGAAATCACTTTAAATAAACTTTCAACTATTTTTAATTATATACAAGAAAAACAATCATTAACTTACTATTTTTAAATGTTTTAAATAACACATAATTGACTTAGTATTTTTAAATAAATTTAAAGAGTTTATAAATAGAATAAAGAATAATCAAAGGGCATTTTTAGAAAATAATAAAAAAATGATAGTTTATAATCAAACAAATGATAAATAATTAATGAAAATAAAAAAAGAAGCGTTAATTAAATGTTTTAAAAAAAGATATAACTAAATGTTTTAATAAAATAAAAAAAAGATCAATTAAGAGCTTTGATTAATGTTTTAAATAAAAAAATAGAGATGTCTTAAATTAAGACAATGCACCATATATCAATACAAGAACCAATATAGCAAGTATAAATCCAGGATGACCAATTGCAGTAACAAAATAAGCCAAGAAAGCCACAACAACTAATAATCCAACTAGTTTACCTTTCTGATTAGTCAATAAATCTATAATTGTTCTTGAAAACTCTGAAGGTATGTTATATGCATAGATACCGTTTGCAAGTTCAAATACTACAAGTGATAATGGATTCCCCATTACAAATATCTGATCTGCAAGTTGAGCCCTTTCACCTGCCTCCCTTCTACTTCTTCCAATACCTGCCCTAACTTTTGCACCATTGTTTAGAATGTACCAGGCAGTATCAAGTCCAGCACGGATTGCCAAATCCTTACTTGGGAATCTTGCAATAAAGTCATCTCCACCTTCACGATAACCTTCAATTTGACCTTGACATTGAGTCTCAATAAAGTTATTAACACCTGTCATTAACTCTAAAAGTTTATCCCTTCCATGTTTTGAGATAAAACCTGTTGAATCGATAATATCAATAAATAGGTAGTTATCGTAAACTGGTTTATGAGATTCGCCAATCTCAAATGGACCGTCTATTACAATGGCATACTCCCCTCCAAGTTTGGTAAATGCCACACCTGAAAACTCACCAACCTCATGGGTATAGTCAATGGATCTCTCAAGTGCCGCAGCACCTGTCATTCCCACTGCACCTACAACTTTAATGTTGAATTTATAACCTAAACTGATCATCTGAAGGGCAACCTTAATTGCCATATTCTTACTGACCATTCTTGCTATAATCTCTGTGGCGGACTGCTCCACAATCTCACCATGGGAGTTTATAATCATTCTACTAAATTCGTTAATGATATTGTTAGGATAAGGTATCTCAACATATAAATAACGGTCGTTACCCATTATGATATCACTTACAAGTGCATACTCCTCTACCCTTTGCTCTGCAGGTTTAAATTCATAGAAACTATGATTAGGAGGTATATTTTCCTTACCTACATCACGAATCAGATTATAGAAAATACTGTCAGTTGTAATCTGTGCTTCCTGAATCTCAAGTAATACGGTTTCTGTATAATTAAAGAGATCCACATATTCTGTTTCTGTTTCATTTGTAGGATAAAATTTAGTTCCGATACTTAAAGCTTTATGATGAGTAAAAAGAGAGATTAAATACCTTGTGATTGGGTGATCAGACATCATCATAGCCTCCCTTTTCAAGGAATATCTCAAAATCTCCAGGATTTTCAAGCATTATGTCCGGTTTTACTGTAACAAATGGGAATTTCCATGACCCTAACCTGGATGCAACAGTACTTGCAATGTTTCTTGAATTTTTCTTAATGAATGTCTCATCAAAGCTGTCAATATGAATCTCTATATTAAATGGAGGATAGTCCATGACCTCATCACTATATAGAGTGTTTAAATTAAAGGTTCCCGGTTTTGTAAACAAATCATTACGAACTGCTATTAAAGGTTTTTTAGGTAATCTTAACCTTTCAGATACCGCATTAGAAATGGAACCTGCGTTTTTAACGGTAACCTTGTAATCCCTAGGATGTACAAGTACAAATATTATAAATGGAGCTGCAGTTTCAACACCATCCACCATATTCATAACTTCCTTAAACATAGGAATCTTAGATAGGACACCCTCAATCTTATTATCCAAACCTGAATTCTGAGCGTCGTCAAGTTGAATAATGGCCTCCTTTGCAATATTTAAAGGTGTAAGTTCAATACCGTTTTTAACCCTAAATGTTTCCCAACGTTTGGATTCCAATTGATCTAAAATATTATCACAGATATGCTGTAGAATGTTCTTGTCCTTTTTAGGTGATTTGGATTTACCCATAACAAGTCTACTGCCGTCAAAGGAAAATGGAATTCTCATTGAATCAATATTTAAGAACTCATCCTTGAAATCCCTAAACTTATCATTGGACAATATTCTAGCATTGTTTTCCTCTGCTATTTTTAAAATGTAATGATCCGCATTATTTCCGGTAGGAACCTCTTCAATACTCTCATCAGCAACTAATTTATGATAGTCTTCTTTATTATCAATATCATGAGATAATGATGCATCTGCTATAACCATAAATTCATCATTTTTAGCTTCCAAAGCATCTACAGCAGCCAAAATATTAGCTAGCATCGGCTCATCATTTTCATTTTTTCTAAAATGTGCAACATTAGATGCATCAACAATAACTTTCATTATATATTCCCCATTTCTTTAATAATTATAATTTGTTTCTAATCCTGTCGATAAAAGCATTGAAATACTTTTAAAAATTATTTTTTTGAAACTAAAAAATAAATCATAATATTATATACTTCTTATCACATATTTAAATTTTATTAGTATTATATAGTTTAATTTTAATACTTAAAAACTTATTTAAAAATTAGTTTCTAAATTAGAAAACAAAATAGACAATCATCAAAAACAGAAAAAAATAAGCCATTTAAATTCAAAATACAATCAAATAAAATAGATAAAAAATATTTTCATAATGAAAAAATACCTGAACTAAATTAAATTGATGTATAAACAGAAAACTATAAAAATGTACTAAATATATGTATATGAATTGTTAAAAATAGATAAGTTTTTACAAAATAAATTATAAAAAATAGATTTTAAAAAAAAGTTAAAAAAAGTGGAAAAGAATAAAAATATTGATTATAAATCAACAGCATCCCTACGTTTGAAGTTACCAAGTAATATTTTGTTTCCATCTAATTTATTTAAATAAATTTCAATATCCCTATCAGTGACTTCTATAGTATTATAGGAGTTAACGTCTTTACCTCTCAATTTGTAAGAAGATAAGGATCCTGCATTAACAAATAAAGTACCTTGCATTTTCCAAAGATTCGGAACATGTTTATGTCCACCTATAACTATGTCAACATCATGACTAATTACAGACTGTAAAATATCACCTGCATCAAATAATATATTACGTTCCCTACCTGTTCTTGGTATAGGAATTGCATGGTGATGCATTGCAACAATGGAGAATTTATTCTCAAGAATACACTTGTCTAATTCATTCTCCATCCATAACTGCTGTAGTTTACCGATATTTCCATCATCCAAATCTGGAGTGGTACTATCTAATCCCAAAACCACAACATCCTCATCGTCTTTTGTAAGTTTCCAACTACAATCCCCTATCAAATCTTCAAATGATTGTTTTCCAATATTCCTTGCATCATGATTTCCAGGTATTGCAAAGAGATTAGACTCAAACATTTTCAAGTATTCTTTAGCTTCTTCAAACTGTGCATAATAACCATTTTCTGTCAAGTCACCAGTTAAAATAATCATATCGGGATTCAATGCATTTATCTCATCAACTGCCCTCAGGAATGCAGATTCATTGAAACCCACATGACTTACATGTAAATCTGAAATATGAGCTATTAATACCATAATATCAATCAAACTTTATTGATTTAATTTGAGGATCGCTTCCGCTAGATCTCCTTTTGCTTCAATCAAAGCGTTTTCTGCATCTTCAGCAGAGACACCTGCCTGGTTAGCTACAAGTTCAATATCTTCCTGATTGATTTCGATTTCAACTTCCTTTTCTATTTCTTGAGCATCACCAGTAATCTGATAGGTATCACTACCCATTACAGTCATGACATTTACTTCAGGATTGGAAATGACAATGTCCTTATCTTCACATTTAATGACGACTTCCTCAACGCCTTCAATGTCTTCCATTTTCATTCCCATTTTTTTCATTTGTCTTTCCATTTGTTTCATTTGTTTAGGATTCATACCAGGTATCATTTTATAAAACCTCTGTTAACATATAAATTATATTATAAATATTAGTACTCATTTTATTTAATATTTTTTTATAAGGATTCCACTAAAAAATTATTTTTTAAAAGATTATACAATTTTAATAACCTGACCATTATTAAAACTTTGGCTAAAAACTATTTTTTAAAACCCTTTCTGGTTTTAATAGCCTGACCATTATTAAAGCTTTCAATCTCTCTTTTATTAAGTAGCGCTTTACCAATTGCAAGTAAATCATCGTCTTCATTTACAATAAGCACCTCATCATTTGCACGTATATTATCATCACAGTCCACTACAAATTGACAGAAAACGCTTTTTCCATCCCTTGTAAATGGTTCGGAATCCTGATTTACAACTACCCTATTTTGAGGATATTCTGTAGCTGCATGTAATTTTCTTCCACCATCTTTTGTAAGTACTAAAAATGAATCAGATGCCCTCATGTTAGCAACAAGTTTGCCATCTGATGAGATATGTCTTATTTTACCAGTTTTTTTAGACTTTTCAATCTTGATTTTACCATCAAATAAAGCATCCCCTGCACCTACTCCAAATTGATAATCAGCAATAGCTTTAATCTTTCTAATATCATCTTTAACATATTTTATCTCGTCTGATTGTGGATGGATAATACTAAAATCAAAGCCATAATGGTTTGCAATACTCTGATGTATTAAAACCTGATTATAGTATTCAGAAAATTCCGCAAGGCAATCCTCAATAAATTCAATTGAATCCGTATCCATATTTCTTGGTGCATCGTTTTGACTTAAAGGGTACACCTCATCCATATCAAGAGGTATAAGACCAAAGGGAATATCCAAAACCATAAAGTCACAATCATCTAAGTCTATTTCCTTTTCCTCCCCATAAACATAGAATCTTCCTAACTTTCCAGATAGATTCTTAGAATAGGGTTTTCTTGTGGGCGGAACCAATACCAATGTGGATTTTTTAGGCATTTGACGAATTTTTTGAATATGACGTCTTATCTCAGGTCTCTGAAGTGATTCAGGACCAGTATAAAAGAATGCTGAATTTTTACTACTTGGATTATAATATTCTAAATCCTCTGTATAGTTACCTAATTGTCTTAAACCATCCAATAATGCAGGATGAACTCTACAACGCTCTTCAACAAGTTCCATTAAACTTCCTTCTGAGATAGCTTGACGAACAGTTCTAAGTTCACCTAAAGATACTGCAAGATTATGCTGTGCAATTAATTGTACACGTTCCTCTTTAGGTAATGCCCTTAACTCATCAGGGGTATATTTACAACATACTTCACATGAACATGGCATTTCAGTTAAATTTTCAAGTTTATATGTTCCTCTTGTGGACAAAAGCCTATCATCCTCAGCATATAAAACATATGCTGCAGAATCAAATAAATCACAACCCATTGCAGCACATAATGCAAAAATCATTGGATGACCTGCACCCATCAAATGTCTAGGTACATCATCAGGCAAATGCTCCATGGAATGCATTACAACATCCACCAAATCCGCATACTTATACATTTCCATTAAAGGAACAACAGCACCAATCGGATATAAATCCGCATCTAACTTTGTAAGTTCATCTGCACATTTCTCTCTTAAATCTAAAAATGTGGATCCCTGAACAACAGAGTTTAAAAGCATGGAAATATCATTATCTTTTTTGTATTGAACAGCCTCTTTAGCCCTTTCAATAGTGATTTCCATATCCTCTTCAGCTTTTTTACGTGTAACATAAGGTGCAGTTGGAATATCTAGGCTTGTTCCAATGTCTGTACCGATAGCTTCTTGAAAATCAATAACCTCTTTATTAGTAACATCAATATCACCATAAACAGATAACTGAAAAGATCCAGAATCAGTCATAATAGGTCCATCAAAATTGATTAATTTATGAACCCCTTCCTTTAATGCTTTTCGTTTTAACTCATCATCTTTAAATATAATATATGAGTTTGTAATAACAATATCCGCACCATATTTACTAACATCAATAGTTTGTCTTCCGGGATGTATAACGGGCATTAATGCAGGAGTCGGTACATCACCATGTTGGGTATGAAGTACTCCAACCCTTGCCCTATTGTCTTTAGCTTTAATTTCAAACATTAATTTTCCTCATTAAAAATTATAAAAAAATAGTTAAAATAAAAATTAGTATTTATTATAAGAATGTTTTGTATAATAAATTATTTAATGGTTTGTAGTATTTAGATATGGAATAAAAAAATAGTTTGAACTAATCAATAATTTAATGATAAATAGAAAATTAAAAATCAAAACCATATCCTAAAAGATAATCAAATGAATGTCATATACAAGTATCACATCCACCAGTTAAGAATTAATAAATTTATCAGTTATTCATATAAATTTAAAATATTAATTGGGACATTAAAGATTCTCAAATGTCTAATAAAGTAAAAATCTACTTATTATTTCTACTTTCATAACCAGATATCAATTTCGTTTAATTATTATATATACTATTTAAATAAATTATTTCTAGAAAAATATCTTGAAAAAAATTTTATAGAGATATTGCAAAATTATAAGATTTTATAAATTCTTTTTGCAAAAATTATATAAATATTAAAAAAGATAGTTAATTAAACAAGCAAATCAAATAAATTTTAAAAATTGAATATTATTTAAAAATCACTTATTTTAAGAGATTTAGATAATGTTCTAATAGTTATTAAAGAGGTGATTAATATAGCAAGCAAATCATTTACACTAATATTGATTGTATTAATTGTAGGATTAGCACTTGGTTTAGTTGTTACAAGCGGAATAATTACCACCGACAACACAAATAATAATACAACATTAGAAAACAATTCAACTAATGCTACAATTAATTTAACTGATAATACAAGTGATTTAAATAATAGTAATGGAACTGCTGATGTTAATATAGAAGGTGGTGACTTGAATAATAATGATACATACTATGAAATGGTAAATGGTGAAAAAAGGTATATGAGTGAAGAAGAATATGCTGAAAAATATCCTGAAATTTACCAACAAAGAAAAAACGGCAATTTTGAAAACGTAGCATAAAAAAGTGTAAATAAACATGTTTACACTTACATTTTTTTAATTCTTTAATTTTTTTAAACCAAAGACTATTTTTCAAATAAAAATGTATTTTTTTAAGACTTTTAACCTAAGCCTATTTTTAAATTAAAATTCTATTTTTAAAGATCCATGCCTTAAATCTTAATTTGATATTAAAACCCTATTTTTTAAAATTAATAACTTAAAGCTTTTTATCTTAAAAGTTGTTTTTTAAAATAATATTGCACTGTTTTTTATAGATTAATACAATTAATAATTCAATTTAAAGAAAAATAGATAGAATATAATTAAAAAAAGAGTAATTAATTACTTTGACGCCAGGTGTTTCCACATTTAGCACATCTGATAAAGTAAGTAGGAGCCTCATCAGCAGATCTTGTTTGAAGAGTCCACCAATATCCCACAGTACCTCCACATTTATAACATGTAATTTTAGTAGTTGGAAGTACAACATCATCTGGAGTGGTAACTACCACTTTTTGTTCTTCGTTTTTCTCTCCCTCAAAACTGTATTCATCTTTAACTTCTTCTTTAGTTAAACTTTCTTCATAACCACATTTACATTTCAATTTACCATCAGCAGATGGAAGAATCATTGCACCACACTTTGGACAGAATTTCATTTAATTAAAACCTCTTATATCGTTTTGTTTTATTCCTTTGTTTATTATCTCTTAGACTAATTTTATTTTACAATTATTAAAATAATTCATAATGATTAATTCATTACCATAAATTAAAATAAATAATTGTTTTAAATTTCCCTTTAGATTTTATCTTCTTTTAATTGTTCATTTGCAGATTTTAATAACATTTCCTTCCATGAATCAAATTGAGTCGTTTTTTTAACAAACTTATCCCATCTCTTGTTATCAAATAGATCTGCTGTTTTTACATTTGACAATGGAGATTCCCTTTTCATCTGGTCAAATGATGAAAATTTTGTGTATTTTTCCATAAACTCATCTGAAAAAACTCCAACCATACATACATCATTATCTGCCATAATAATCACTTCAATACGATATATTTACATTACTTTTTAATACTTTTAAATTTAACTAATTTGAACTTTTAAGAAGTAAACATTTTAAATCGAAAAGTTAATAAATAGATAAATTAAATAAAAACTTTAATTTTAAGTTCATAAAAAAAAAATAATTAATTATTTCTAATTACCATTAAATTTACCATTGATTACATCATCTAATCTTTTAGACATGTCTAATATCCTATCTCTTGAGTTATGTTTTAAATTTGAATCTTCACTGTAACCATTTTGAGGTTCTATAATATAGTAAGCCTCATCAGATTTTACACCCGGAATATTAACTTTTGCTAAATTCCTTTCGACTCTCCTTTTAAGTGGAGCATCATCTATATCTTCACCTAAAAATATTGGTGTTTTTACAGCTGAGGATATTTTACTTACATGTCTTTTCTCATGTCTTTCTTCTGTCCTAACCTGATTGATTCCATCACTTGAACTATTAAGGTTAATATCCCTAAATGGTATACCAACATCTGATAATGCAATACGTCGTTCATCAAGGATATTTAAAGATTTACCTAAAGTTTCAGGATTTGGACTAGCTATAGTGCCACCTTGGAAACGACCAAAAACTGGTCCTTCACCAACATGAAAACCTGCTTCAATAAACCCGCCTCTTACAGGTGCTGATGAGGTATATGTTGCAACAATTCCGTTATCCTTAATGACCCTTTTAAACTCCTTAAACAAGTCACATGTAAATAACTCAGGTGCCATGGTCTGTGAGAAAGGATCCAGAAATATTGCATCATAGGTATTATCCTCTAATCTCTGAACAGTTTGTCTTGCATCCTCAATAAAAACTGAGATATCAATGTTGTCTGGGATTTCAAATGACCCAAGGTGAAGTGATGCAAAATTAGAACGAACTAACTCATCTTCAATAGCCTTTTTAACAATATCATGTTCCGCAATTGGAGAAGGTACAATCATTCCACAGGCCAATGTCTCGGGGGATATTTCAACCATATCCACTTTAAGACTGGTTGTATTATCTGTATGTTGCATAAAATCAAAAACCGCTGCTGAAGTATTATAACCTAGACCTGCACAGATATCCAAAATAGCTATATCCCTTGAATAGTCAAGTTTTAACGGATCTATAAATTTTTTAAAGCTTTCTGATATTGCACCTGATTTGGTGTGTAATGTCTCAACCTTATTGTTAATTGGTCTTGATTTTATTGAATAGGAACCATCATCCGTTTTAACAAAATAATCCTTTATTTGATTAAATAGATTTTCCCTATATTTTGAATCATTTGTTTCTACTTCCTTGTCAAATGCTTCCTTGATAATCTCAAATACATCATTGTCTATAACTACAGCATCATCTTGATATGTCATGTTATCAGCTTAATTTGAAAAATTAGTTTAAAAAAAATTAAAAATAAAATATAAGTATATTTTAGATAAAACTAGTATTTATATATTTAAATTAGCAATTTCAATAGGATTTTTTACAAATTTTAATGGATAATCACTTAAATAGTCTTTTTCCGTAGATTGACCCCATGTTACAAGCAGCATATCCAAATTGGCATTCTTTGCTGTTAATATATCAGTATTCTTATCACCAATATATAAAACCTCATCTCTGTTATAACTAGAATTGTTTATGATTTCATTTAATCTATATGGATCTGGCTTATCTGGTTTTTCCACAACAGAACCGGATATGTCAATGAATTCATAGTCCTTAAAGAATTCATCAACAAGATCAATGAGATTTGGCCCATATTTATTAGAACAAATAGCTAAGTCTATATTTTTAGCTTTTAGAGAATCTAACATCTGATAAATACCATCATAAACATGAGTATGAGGCTTTTCAATTTTATTATAATCTGTATCAAACTTTAAAAAGAAATCTGAGACACTGATATCACTATGTTGTTTATGTAAATCCTTTAAAAACTTTAAAAAATCATCATAAACAATATTTGAATAATCATCAACAGAATATCTTGGTAAGCCATATGAACTTAAAACATTATTAAAACATTCCATTGAGTCTACAATTGTATTAAGCAAAGTGCCATCAAAATCAAAGATATATAATTTTTTCATTGTTTTTATTCCTATAATTAAATATTTCACTATAAAAAATATTTTATATACTTATTTCTAAATACAATTAAGAATTTTATATTTAAGATATGTATAGTTTACTATGTTACATTAATGTTTAATTATTAAAAATTAAATCATAACTATTCAATATTATCCATGAAATAATTATATAAATCTTCTTTAACAGTAGTATGTAATTTAAGTTTAAAATTAACAATAGGTAACTCTTTACCTTTATCGTTTCTAATTGTTGTTTCAGTCCACATATCTTTAATTGGATCTACTTGCCCCATATAATAAAAACTGTTTCCTTCATCATCACTTTTATTAATGAATAAATGGATTTTAAGGTTTTGATTATTTATTATTTCCTGAGACTCCTTACTAGTTAATTTAACTTTACTTCTTGTCATCCAACTAAAAATATCCCTTGATTCAAATGCATCTTCATACTTTGTACTACTTGAAATATCTTCCTTCTTTTTATATGTTACAAAGATAGGGCAGGTATCATACTTAATAGAGTACCCATAAATAGTTGAACTTTCATTTTCCGGCCAATTTAATAAACGACAAACATCTTTTCTAGAATATTTCTCAAATAGCTTTAAATTTTCTCCTTCTGTTTGCTCATTATACCTTGTTTTATACCTTAAAAGGGCATAGTCAACTAAATCATTAAAATGTTTTTTATAAACATCTGAACTTAAAAATCTTTTAAAATCATCTGATATATCATATTTTTTATCTTTAAGATTTTCTAAATTATCTAAATCACTGTCATTAAAGTCAAAGTAATTTATTCCAGAATATTTTTCCTTATCTCCACCTTTAAAGAAACTTAAAATAAACATTCTAAATGAATGTTTTATAGATTTAAAATCATTGAAAATATTATAGTCTTTTAAAGCTTTTTCCACTAATTCAATTGTAAAATAATGGTTTAAGGACAATATTTTTAGAATTAAAAGTTCATGTGGTCTTTTACCATCAGCAAAATTATCAGTAATAAATTTTAATGATTTAACCTCTTCATCAGATAAATACTCATCATAATCTTTATCATATTTCTTTAAGAAGTTATAATAAGAGTCAAAACTATTATGACTTATTATTAAATAAGGATCTAAATCACCATTTTCATAAAAATCAACTAAATAAGGAATTCTTCCTAATTTATATTTTAGATTCAGATATTTATCTTTAAATAATGCAGTCTTAAAGGTTGCCTTATTAATTGCATTATATATTCTCTTTTTAGATATCTCATCAAAACTTATAGAAGATGAGCCTTTAATTATTTTGTTTCCCTCCATAAGATATTTTCGGATAATATCCTTATCATATGATTTATCTCCAGATAATGCAATAGGAATTAAGAAATTGTTTTTATAGTTTCCAATAAAGTCAATAATAACTACATATTCCTTATTTTTAAATTTACGTAAACCCCTTCCCAATTGTTGAATAAAAATAATTGATGATTGAGTAGGCCTTACAAGTAATACCTGATTAATTTCTGGAATATCTACTCCCTCATTAAATATATCTACAGTAATAATATACTCTAATTTATCCTCTACATCATCACCAGTTAATCTTCTTATTGCATCTTCCCTTTCCTCTTGAGAATTTTCACCAGTAAGTGCAACTGTAGGATGACCTTTATTATTAAATCCTTTAGCTAGTTCTTTAGCTTCTTTTTTAGTACTACAGAATACAAGTGCTTTAAGTCTATCTCCAGAATATCCATAGTATTCAGATTGTTCAAGTATATAATTGATTCTATCATCAGATACCAAATATTGAAAATCAGAGTTATCATCTAAAACTTTACCATTAACAGTTAAATCAGTAATTCCAAAATAATGGAATGGACAAAGTAAATCCTCTTCAAGAGCATCCTGAAGTCTAATATTAAGTGCCACATTATAATCAAATAATTCATAAATATTATAACCATCTGTTCTCTCAGGAGATGCTGACATTCCAAGACAGAATTTAGGTGTAAAATAATTCAATATTTTCTGATAACTAGCTGCACCTGCCTTATGTACCTCATCTATAATGATATAGTCAAATTCATCTCTTCTAAACTTACTGTAAACATCATCTTTAGACATAGTTTGAATAGTTGAGAAGAGATAATACTTATCATATTGTTTGGAATTACCTGATAATAATCCAAACTTATAATCTTCATCTTTAAAAACCTTTTTAAAGGTTTTCATTGCTTGTTTTGCAATTTGTTCCCTGTGAACTAAAAATAAGAATTTATCTGGATTAAATTTTTTAACTGCAAAAGCAGATGCATATGTTTTACCTGTACCTGTTGCAGATACTAAAAGAGCTTTATTTTCTCCTTTACTAATCAAATCATCAATATTATTTAAAAAATCAATTTGCATTGAATTTGGTGTTAAATTCTTCCCATCAATTTTATCATCTAAAATCTCTTTATTTGTCTCTAAAGCCCTTTTATTTTCATTATAAATTTTTTCATATTCATCAATAATATCTATAAGATCCTTTGACTCATCCCATAAGATTTTAAATTCATCAAATAAATTCTTAATAATTTCACCATTATTTAAAGATGAAAAACCAATATTCCATTCTTTATTAATGGTTAATGCATTTAAAGTAATATTAGAACTTCCAATAATTCCCTTATAAACATTTTTATCCTTAAAAATATAACCTTTAGTATGAAAACCCTCTTCTTGAGAGAATTTAACCTCAATGTTTTCAAATTCATTAAGTTTCTTTAAAGCAGCAGGTTCTGTAAAATTCAGGTAATTTGTAGTAATGATTTTTCCTTTAATATTCTTAGCTTCAAGCTCTTTAAAATCCTGTAATAAAGGAGTTATACCCCCCATAGTAATAAATGCAACACTAATATAAAATTCTTCACATCTATGTAACTCTTCTTTAATTGAATTTATAACCTTATTACCATCATTATTTACAATTAATTTAGGTTTTAAACCATCATAAGATTGGAGGTCCTTATCAACAAAAGCAATTTTTGCCCCTTCCAAAATCTCTTCACCATTAGACATCTACAAACCTCTTTTCTAAAGATTTTCCTTCAAGTAATTTACAACTTTTATATCCGCTTCAATCCATTGAACTGAATCTAATTCATCTTTACTTAACCATTTTCCATCCATATGTTCTAGAAGCTTTAAATCGCTTTCTAAACTACATTCATAACAAGACATATATAAATAAAAATCAGGATATTGCCATTTTATATCTAAAGCAAATTTATCAATTTTAATATCTGCATTTAACTCTTCTTTGATTTCCCTAATTAAAGCTTCCTTCTTGGATTCACCATTTTCAATTTTTCCACCAGGAAACTCCCAAAGACCTTTAAATTCACCATATCCACGTTGAGTAGCTAAAATTTTATCATCTTTTTTAATAATTGCTGCTACTACATGTAACTTCTTCATTAAATCCCTCTAATTTATAATTAAAATATTATTTGTTTTTAAATATAATTAAAGATTATTATAATTTTTTTAAAACTTAAATTTAAAACAAAAAAATTATGATAAAATAAAATTAATAAATTAATAATATGAAAAGTAGGATTGAGATTCAAAAAAGATGTAATACTGCAGAAGAGAGATTAAATAAACTTGAAGTTAAAACAACCGAGGACAAATATTATGAACTTAGTTATATCATTACCATTAAAACCTTAAAATCAATACTTGATGAGAATAAAGATGAGGCAAAAGTATCAGCAGAACTAGACAAGGTTAAAGCTAAGGTTTATAGACTTCAAAAAAGTGGCAATCAGTTAGAAATTTTAAAAAATAATCTTGAAATGAGAACCTATAATTGGGTTTTGAATGATTCCAATAATGTTGAAATAGAATGGGCACCACTTAAATTTAAAAAATAAATAAATGGATTCATTAAATAGATGGAAACTACTTAAATTTAAAATTAAATAAAAAATAAAATTAAAAATATATTTTTAATTATAAACTATTTATCCATGATTTAATATCCCCATTAGATGTAACTAAATCATTTGCATCATGATCTGTTGTAAATTGGATTTCTATTGGATTTTTCACATTTGCACCATTTGCCTCTGCAAGTTTGTTTGCCTCTTTAATAGCAGATCTTGGCCATCCAGCATGAGTTACAAATGGTATAACAGTTTTTCCTGTAAAATCATTTGAGGATAAGAATGTTCTAATAGGTGGAGCTATGGTATACCACCATACAGGACTTCCAACTACAATTGTATCATAATTAGATATTTCTTTATCCAATAGTTGTAATTCCGGCTTGGTTTGACTTTTTAAATTATCTACAGTCTCATCTACAAGCATGTCATAATCATCTGTATAATCCTCAACAGTTTCAATTTCACATAAATCAAAACCTGTAATCTCACTAATTTTTTCTGCAATCAGTCTCGTATGATTTTTATATGAATAATAAACAATTAATCCGCTCATTTTATCACTTTAAACAATTTTTAAAAATAAATTTATAAAACTTAATTAGGTTAATATTATTATATATAAAGTAATATATATATTTTATTTAAAAAAAATTTATATATACATATAAAGATATTATAGAAAATAATGATAGATAAAAATATAAAATTCTTTATAAAAAAAAGACGTTTAATACTTAGTTTTATCTTTATTATTTAAGAATGTGTAAATTGATTTTAAATAAGTTTAAATCTTGAAAAAAAAGTTTAAAAAGAATATGATTCCATTAAAAAAATAATGGAACCATTAAATCATAATTTCCACTAAATTAAGGAATATATTACATGGTTATTAATTGGAAATTATGATATTTTTATAAATTGCAAGTTCCATACATACGGATCTTACAACTATAAAGTTAATAGTAAAAGTAATTACGGAAATCAACCTAAGATTTGTAATTACAAAGTGAATTGAAAAAATAATTACAGAAATCAAATTCAAGGATTCTGCAATTAAAAAAACAAATTAATTAATAATTGTAGGCTCCACACCCCCATAGACCTACAATTATAAAATTAACAGTGAAAAAATAATCATAGGTTCTACACCCCCATAGACCTACAATTATAAGACTCATGGTATATGATAATTGCAAAAATCTACCCCCATAAGATTCTGCAATTATATATGATAAAAAATATAAAAAGTTATTTTTACTTAAATAAACTTTTTACACCTTCCTGTAAAGGAATTGCATATATTCACCATTAACCTATGTTTTTTAGTAAGTATATTAACATGAATTGTAATTTTCTAATTTGTATTCCAACTGATAGTTTAGATTAATAATCCTCTATCCTATTTTTTATTTTAATTAATATTTCACCAGATATTGGAGTTTTTGAAGCGGATATCTTAAGCAATAGTTCCATTGCCTCCTCACTGCTCATAATGCCTTTTTCAATACTATTTACAAAAATATCCTCCAATGAGATATAATTGATTTGGAACCTATCTAAATACTCCTTCATTTCATTAGGATCCTCCACAAGAATAACTCCATTATTTACCTTTGCCATAGCCATCAACATAGCCTCGTTATCACTTACATATTTACTTGAAGTTAAATCCATAAAGACTTTAAACTCTTCAGAATAAACTTTAATATCTTTAAGTTGGATAATCTTATTTTCAACCAAAGGTTTTAACCTCTTTTCCATTTTTATTGAACGGCAAAGATCATTATAAGTTTTTGGAGTGGTAACAATCTTATTGAATTGTCTATTTAACAAGTCAATATTATCAACTCTAACAAATGTAAAAAGAATATTGTTGTTTAGGTAGAGAGTTTTAGATTCCATTTAGTCACCTTTTATATTTATATACAATCTCATCTTGGAATCCATCTAACAACATTCCATTTCTTTTATCCTCGGATATAAGATTAGAATTGTAAGCATCCTCAACTAGACGAACATAATTACCAATCACTCTTTTGCTATTATATTCCGGAACCTGATAAATTGATTTATCAAAACCCCTTAACTTCGCTTCATGACTAATCTTAACATTAGATAAATTGTCAAATTCTCTTTCATCAATAAATCCATCTTGAAGAAGCCTTGTAATTAAAGCCTGATGTGAAATTTGGAAATATTGTTCACACACTATGGCATCATCCAAGGTCCATTTTTTAATACCTCTAGATTTGATAAATTTCTTTAAACCCTCATAGGGAATCAATACATATGAACCGAAGAGCTCAGCCTCCTGCTCTGAATCACTTTTATCATTATAATTACAGACAACAATATCCTCATTGAAGTTATCGTCATATAATAAATGATATAATTCATGGGCAAGTGTAAACCTTTGTCTACCTAAAGAGGAATTGGAATTTATACCTATAATACTATTGGTACCATTCTTTACACACATACCACTAGTATTTGATGACATTGGATGGAATATTATAGTATAATCTGTAAAACAGGTCGGGACCATGTGAAATAAATCTATAGGAATATAAGGATTCATATTCAATTCATCCCTAAGCTCAACAGCAAATGAATTCAATTCTAT
Source organism: Methanobrevibacter boviskoreani JH1 (assembly GCF_000320505.1). Taxonomy (NCBI): domain Archaea; kingdom Methanobacteriati; phylum Methanobacteriota; class Methanobacteria; order Methanobacteriales; family Methanobacteriaceae; genus Methanobrevibacter; species Methanobrevibacter boviskoreani. Next base: position 14,255 of record NZ_BAGX02000010.1, on the reverse strand, counting down.
TGGACTTTTCACATCAATCATCCTCCTTTAGATTATCTAAAAATTCAATATTCAAAACAATCTTGTTTATAACAGCGATTGCCTCTAAATCTTCAACACTAACTTTTTTAGATCTGAACGCAAAATTTAAAGGAGTATACTTGTCGGTTTTTCCAATAACATAATCCCTAGAACAGCCATATAATTCACAAAGCTTGTTTAGGGACGTTAAATTTAATGAACGTTTCCCGGATTCAATCTTAGCTAGAGTACTTTGGTCAATGCCCAAATAATTAGCTATACTAGACTGATTAATATTCTGGGAAGTTCTTAACTCTTTTAATCTTTTACCCATCTCAATATTTTTTTCGCTTTCTGCCAAAGAAATGCCTCCAAAGTAGACATGAATATATTTGTCATAATACTATTTAAATGTTTTTAAGAAAATATGACATATCAATAAAAATGAATATAATCACCCTTGATTAAAACAGACACAAATTGGTAAAAAAGATAGATAAACCTTAAAAATCCTTTAAAAATTTATATGATGTGAATCAGTTAAGTTTAATTAAAATAAACCTTAAAGATACATAATTTTTATATCATTGTAGATTATTTATCAAATAAAATAGATGTAAGGATTATATGACAACAATCCAACAAAAAATAGCCTGATAAGATTAATAAAAAAATAAAAGTTTGGAATATAATCCGTTTAAATAAACCAGATAATAATTAAATATTTAAAAACATTGATTTAAGATTTGATTTTCTTTGTATGAGGAACGAATGCAATATAATTTAATATTGATGCAATAACCATTAATCCTAAAACTAATGAATTTACCTTATAAAAGAAATAGATTCCTGCAAATAATGTTGCAGTATTGATAAATATCCCCACAAAAGCATCGGATCTATTATAAACTGACTCGGTTCTTGTTATAAGATATAAGAATATTAATATAAAACATAGAATTGTAACATAAAATCTAATATCAGTAATGTTTTTAAAAGCAAAGTATTCTAAAATCAATGAAATGGCCAATAATACTATGGATATAATAACTAAAACTCTCTGAAACATATTATATCCAGGTTTACTTCTAAAAAATTTATCATTATTCATAAAAAACTATTTAATTTAAGAAATATTTATAACTTTTTACAGGTTTTAGTGATTCTGTCATAAAAATTCAGTGAAACAAATTAAAAATCCATTAAAATTTATGCCAAAATATTATGACCGATTATTTATAGGAACATATGAATTTTAGAATTGTCATAAAAATCTAGTGAAAAAAATTAAAAACCTATCAAATTTTATGCCAAAGTTATTATCCACTTGAAAAAAAGTGAAAAATAAGAGGTAAGTCTAAATGAAAAAATAGCTAAAAGTTAAAATTGGATTAAATTGAAAAAAATAAAAATCAAATAAACTCCAAAAACGGAAAAAAACTAAAAAAAAACATAATAGATAGAGAGCATTATGGTTATAATTCTATAATATGCGGTTTAATATCGGGATCATGGTTTGCAAGGCTCTCAATGCAATTCTCATTTAGACTTGTCTGTCTAATCCATTTAAGAGATTCGATAGCCTGATCTAGATTATCCGCAATACCCGGTAGAATCATCTCCCTCCATGATTTTTCAGCATAACCACCATCGGAGAAAAGTAAAACATATTTACCGGTATAGGTATTGATAATCTTTAATGCGACTAAACCTGGAGTATGTCCAGGTATATTAATTAATTGGAATTTCCCATCACCAAACAGATCATAGACCCTTCCAACAGGACTGTTTTCAAAGATTTCCTCCTCGGTACCATGTGGCCTGTCCTCAAACTCGAAGGTATCCAAATCGACACCTTTCCACATGTTCCCAACATATCTAATCTTATTCTTATTTGCAAAATCAAGTTCGTCCCTGCTTACCATAATCTTTTTGGCATCCCCAACATGTTTAAGACCGGAGGCATGATCCACATCAAGGTGACTTAATACCACATAGTCCAGGTCGGATGTTTTAATGTTTAAAGATTCCAATTGTTCATTTATGGCCTGACCTTCCGGCACTAGTCCCTGATTGGTCAAATAGTCCTTTAAGGTTTGATGTCTAATCTGGGATAGTTTTTCATATTTTCCATTTGGTGAAATATCCCTATGCCAGCCGGTATCATATAGAATCAGATAATCATCATATTCTATTAGATATGCTGATACAGGAAACCATTTCCTGTTTTTTCTACCATAAGAACTTAGAACCGTAAGTTTCGGTAATGAGGGATTTACCTCCTCATCACGAAAAGCTAGTGACTCGGATATATTTACCTGCCCTGTCTGTAAAACATGTATCTTCATCATTTACATCACTGAGAATTTTATATAGATAATAACTATAAACCTATTATACTCTTTATTTATACCTAGAAATATAAGATTTAAGATTTAACGAAATATCTCTAAAAAAAATTAAATCTTAATAAATAAAAAAAATCAAACTTGTAAAAAAAAAAAGAATAAATAAATGGATAATCAGGAATCTAATCGTCTTCCTTTGTAAAGGCGTCCTTGAGATTCCTGTTATAATCATGTATTAAAGAGTAATGCTCAAAGTTTTTATATTCCAATATAAACATCAGATAATTATCCTGGAAATTCTCATATACGTTAAAGAATTCTTTTATAATGTCTGAGTTGAATTTTGTAAATGAATCAAAATTCCCTTCCTCAACCATTTTAAATTTAAAATCCGCTACCTTTAAAAGGTCCTTTAATGCAAACTCCAATAAGGTCAATAGATATTTATAGATTACATCATTTTGAAATACCTCATACAAATAGCCGGATAACTCTTTAAAATCTTCGTATTCGGCATTTACAACATATTCTGTTTCAAGAAAGCTCAATATATATTTAACATTATCCTCTACATCTTGACGGATATTATCATCACAGAGTACAAAGGCCTCCTCTGTTGTATCAATCATGTTGGAGTTAATTTCTATCAAGTTAATAATTGATTCCTTATACTTTTCACCATAATCCATAATACCACATCATTTTTTTAGATTAATAACTTATCTGCATCAAGTAAATAATTATTTTAATTAAAATACATTTTTACTTTTCAATATTAAAATAGATTAGTTATTTGATTTTATTGTTAATTTATATAAAGTCACTGAATTAAGTTATTGATTTTTTTATTATTTAAACCCTATTAAATTCCAAATAGGGTTTGATTCTATTGGTTACTGAATTCCAAATTAAGTTGTTTTCTTGTTTAATATGGATTAATGTAATAACCATGAGGATACTCAGAGATCCAGAATCTCTGATGGTTTATCTACAACCTTTATAGGATAATCATCAAGGTATGCATCATCGGAACCCTGACCCCATTTTACCACAATAACATCAACATCAACATTCTTTCCCGTTTGAATATCGGTATACCTATCTCCAATATACACAATCTCCTCCTTTAAAAAGTCCTCGGACTTGATTATCTTGTTAATTAAAAATGGATCAGGTTTGAATGGCTCATCCCTTATATGGCCTATCACATATTTGAAATCTATATTAGGAAATAGCTTCAATACAAGCATCCTTAATAGGTCATCCATACGATTAGAACATACCGCCAGGGTTATGTCCGGATTGCTGTTAAGTTCAGCAAGTGTTTCCAAAATGCCATCGTATGGTTTTGTATGGTCCTTAGGACTCCTTATGTAGATATCCATATATTCCTCCAGAATATCCTCATCGGAGCCCATGAATGATATGAACTCCTCAAAGTTGATGTCATCTGCAGTTTTAAATGGAAATATCGGTTGATTAAATTTTTCCAAAGCCTTATTATATGCACTTACGGAATCGTATAATGTATCCACAAGCGTTCCGTCAAAATCAAAAATATACAGTTTTTTCATTATACCACTTATCAATGTGATTATACATAGTTTCTAAAGTATACCGGAATATTTAAAAAAAATAATCATAATTCTAATTTTAATTTTTTTATAACATATTCCATGTTTTTAAAACAATTTTCAACATCTTTATCAGTTATATCATGAAACATCTCATAATCAGCAATATTCCTAATTCTCTTACATTCCATCAACTTGTTAGAACAAGTAAACTGTTTTTTATATTTTAATTCATCAATAACTTGCCTATGCTCCGATTTATATTGCTCATTATCATTTATAAAATCCCAAGATTTCTTAACCTTAAAATTATATTTATTATTTAACCATAAAGAGGAATAAGAATAAGCACTATAATAAGATCTATTAATAATCGTACTATTAATACACCTATCATCACAAGAATCAGGAATTAAATCCTCCTTATTTTCATAAAGAAGTTTAGTAAACAAATATAATTGGTACTGGGGATAATTTTTAATTTTTAAAATATTAATCACCTGGAAAAATAATTAATATTCGCAAATTATATTTGAATTTAAAAAAAGAGACTCCCTATTTTTATTAGTTTTAGAGTATTGCCACATTTCATTGATTATTTTTTCAAAATTTTTAGTGTATTCTTCCCAACCCATATTTTTAGGCACATGAATAACAAACAAATCCTCAGGAACTCCGCAATCATATTCCCTTTTAAACTCCACATCGCCTAAGTCATATTGGTTAGATAATTCTTGAAGCCTATTTAAAAACTCTCTTTTATAATTATGATAAAAATAACTTTCTTTAAAATATAAATCATCATTAGTAAATGACTTTTTAGGATTTCCTGGGAAAATCTCCATTTCTTTATTAACTATAGATTCCATAGTAACCCCCCAACAAGAATAATAATTTTATAAACTGTCAGACATTTTATCAATATTGTCAGGATTATTAGAAACACTGATAACAACAGTATTATTACTTAAGTCATCATCATTTCGATAGCCTACAGTAACATTATCATTTTCAATATCATCTTTCTCTACTGAAAATCCAATTACCACAGGTGAAATCTTCAAATCCTTAAAATTAGAATTTAATTTGTCTAAAAATTCTTGATTAAATAATTTTTTAAGATCCACATCCTCTTGGAGTATCCTTAAAACTTTTTTTTCAGTCATCTTAAAAAACCTTCCCTATCAATAATTAATTAATATTATATTATTATTTATAATAAATATTTCCAAAACTATTTCTTAAAGCGAAATTATTATAAAAAATATTAAAATTAATTACAAATCCAAAAGGTCATAAGCGTTATCAATCATCTTTAAAGGATAATTACAGTGCATGGAGATATCATCCTTCTGACCCCAGGTTACAAAAGCCATATCAACATTGGCATTCTCTGCAGTCAGGATATCGGCACTTCTATCCCCAACATACAACACATTGTCCTTATCCAGATTTGACTTTTCAATTATCCTATTAAGTTTATATGGATCTGGTTTTCCAGGTAGACCTTCCCTATATCCAACAACGCAGTCAAATGCGATATCACCCAACAGGTAATCAACCAAACTATCAAGCAATATCTGATCACGGTTGGAGCATATTGATATAGAAACACCATTATCCTTTAATGTTTTCAGGACATCACGAATACCAGGATATAGTTCCGTATGATACCTTTTGGATTCAAGTGAGTTCCTCCTGTATGCCAGCTGGATATCCTTAATGGGCAGGTTATCTGCATTGTCTTCCAGCCTATGTGCAAAGTTTCTAAAATCCACATAGCTAACATTTTCCAAATCGTTTATGTGAAACGTGTCCACATCATATTCAATCAATGATTTGTTGAATGCAATCAAAGAATCCAGGAAAGTGTCCGCCAATGTTCCATCAAAATCAAAAATATATCCCTTTCTCATCAAATAGCCCCTTTACTAAAGGTTTAAATACATATCATTTAATGTTTAAATTCCAGTCCATGACAATGGATTAAAACCTAAAATTCAAATGATTATAATAAACCCCAACAATCAAATCAAAAATCCAAATCTAATCCAGATAATAATAGTAATAATAATAATAATAAAAAATCTAACAACCAAATCAAAAATCCAAATCCAATATATCATAAGGTGAGTCAATGATTCTTAAAGGATAATCGCTTGAATAATCCTCATCATTGCCCTGACCATATGTCACCAAAACCATATCCATGGAGGCATTCTCTGCAGCTGCAATATCAGCATCCTTATCACCGAAATACAATACTTCATCCTTGCTGCAGCCTTCCATTTCGACTATCTCATTTAGTCTGTATGGATTAGGCTTGTCAGGTATGCCTTTCCTATAGCCTGAGATATACTTAAAATTGATATCCTTGAAAAGCTCCTTAGAAAATTCATTCAAATATTTCTCATCCCTGTTTGAGCATATCGCCAATGTTTTTCCCCGATTGGACAACTCTTCTAGAACCTCTTTAACACCGTCATATGGACGGGTGTGGACTTTCGGATAATCCTTATATAAATCAATATATGCAGGATACACGTCTGTTTCCTTACCTGCATCGATATCTTTTAGAAACTGTCTAAAATCCTTATAATATAATGTTTTCAGATCTTTATCATAAGTTGGTTTATCAAATCTTTTTAAAACCTCGTTAACACATGCAATGGAATCCACTATAGAATCCACCAAAGTTCCATCAAAGTCAAAGATATACAATTCTTTCATAATATTATATTATGGTATATTATATTAAAATATTTTTTAAGGTCATGAGCGATTGGTATTTTTATAAAACTGGAATTTAAATTTCCTATGGACATACCTAGAAGAAAATCCGATTCTACATTAAACACTAATGGAAATTTTTTTATAACTAGTGAATGATATAATTAAATGATTGTTAAAGGTTTAATCATATTTAATAATGATACTTTATAAAGATATTTTCTAGAAAGGTCCAATCAGACCTAATAAAAATATTATTTAAAAATATCTTATAAGAATGTTTAATCAAGCTTATAAGGATATTCTTTAAAAACTCTTTCAAAAGCTGATTGGAAATATCTTTATTAGATTCCAGATCTATAAAGGATTGACCTAAAATTTTAATAAAAAAGTTAATTTGGGGATAAATATGTCTGATGAGGTTAACAACAAACGTTTAGACGATTTAATTAATGTAAGTGCAGAGAAGAGAACACGTGAATATGAGAAGATGCTTATTGAAGAGTTGAAAAAAGCGTCCTTACTTTTGCCCATTGAGTTTACAAGAAACAAAGATGCACTGGAAAATGTGAAGGTAGGGGAAACCTATACAACCAAGGAACCCCTTGGATTTAAACCCTTGACCTATGTGGATGAAAATGGAAACGTGCATCTATTTGTATTTACAAACGAAAAGGAGTTAATCAACGTTAACTGCGACAACATATTACTAATAGATAGTGCGGATATTGCTGAAAAATTTAAAACAGCAAACTTTATAGACATTGTCATTAATCCGTTTAATGAGAATGGTTTTTCAATAGCGTTTAAAGATTTTTTACGTTTATTTGATGATAAAAAGCATTCAGGTAAGTTAAGTCAGAAGGAGAAGGTTAACATGGCCTATGACCAGGTAGGTTTCTTTGTCAGAGACCTAGATCTATCCAAAGATCTAATCAACAAATATGAAATCGGCCAGATAATTCAGGAAAGGGCATTTGTAGATTCAAGTAATAAAATCGGTAAAATTGTTACAAACTGTCGTTTTGCCATCATATCCAATCATTGCATTGACTGTTCAGAGTTTGAAGAGGAGACTAATTGGAATTTATTTACCTGTGGCCCTAATTCATTGTTTAAGGTTTTAGATATTTATGAATATAAGGGCAAAGTACAGATTGTTCTTTTACATCTATTTAAAGACAATTGGAAAGCATTCATTGGTAATGATACAATTAACCCATCACTTGTTAACGATTCAAGAAGAATATTTAGACAGACTTTTAACACTGCCCCTATTCCAGAACTTACAACCGATAGATGGTTGGAAAGATGCGGATTTCCAGTCGGTTTAGATAATGACGGTAATTTCTGGGAGATCGAATAAACTGTTTTAGAAGATTTAACAAACATTTTAAAACCAGTTAATTCCTGATTTAATATTTTTAATTGTTTTAGAATGGAATTGTAGACTTTATGTCCTTAAATGATGAAAAATTGGTAATTGATCATCCAATTTACTGAAAAAACAATTAAAAATTATATTTTAAAATCAGGTAAAAAAAAACATAAAAAAAGCAATGAATAGAGATTCTACTTTAAATCAACTAAAAAAAAGTCCGAACTTAAAATCCAATAAAAAAACAATTGAGAAATCCAATCCCAGAATTCAATGAAAAAAAGTGTAAAAAAAGTAATTAATGAAATCTAATTACTTTCAGCATCAACCAAAGCCAAAGCCTCCTCAATGATCTTATCCATATTATAATATTTATATAGACCTAGACGACCACCGAAGATAACCTTGTCCTCCTTATCCGCTAATTTTTGGTATTTTGCAAATAGGTTATTGTTTGCCTCGTTATTTACAGGATAGTATGCCTCCATGCCCCTTTTCCAGGTCTGTGGATATTCATGGGTAATGATGGTGACATCTGATTCGGCAGATTCAAAGTGCTTATGTTCGATGATTCTTGTAAATGGAGTTTCAGCATCGGTATAGTTTACAACAGCGTTACCCTGATAGTTATCGGTATCCTTCAATTCAGTCTCAAACTTAAGGCCCCTATATTCAAGTTCACCATAACAGTAATCGTAGAACTGGTCTATCATACCGGTAAATATCACCTTGTCCGCAACATTCATCCATTTCTCCTTATCGTCAAAGAAATCGCAGTTAATCTTAACATCAATGCCGTCCAAAAGCTTTTCAATAATCTGGGTATATCCACCAATAGGTATTCCCTGGTATAAATCGTTGAAATAGTTATTGTCATAGATTAGTCTTACAGGCAAACGTTTAATAATAAATGCAGGAAGTTCACTACATTTCCTTCCCCACTGTTTTTCGGTATATCCCTTAACCAACTTCTCGTAAATATCCTTACCTACAAGACTGATAGCCTGTTCCTCAAGGTTCTTAGGTTCTGTAATATTTGCCTCGGCCTTTTGAGATTCAATAATTTCAACAGCCTCCTGAGGGGTTTTGATTCCCCACATCTCATGGAAGGTATTCATATTGAAAGGAAGATTGTATAGTTCACCCTTATAGTTTGCAATAGGTGAGTTTGTAAAACGGTTAAAATCAGCATATTTATTTACATATTCCCAGACCTCTTTATTGTCTGTGTGGAATATATGTGCACCATACATATGAACATTTATACCATGGTCCTCCTTAGTGTAAACGTTACCTCCTATATGATCCCTTCTTTCAATAACTAAACATTTCTTACCTTTATCTGTCATTTCACGTGCAAATACAGAACCAAAAAGTCCTGAACCAACTATTAAATAATCATATTCCATATAAATCACAATATTTTTATAAAATTTATAAAACTAATTATAATAATAAATTATATATGTTTCCTGATTAAATAAATTTTAGCCTTTCTATATTAGAATCTAAAAAAAGTGGAAACTAGAAAAAGTAGATGAAAAAACAATACCCCATAACCAAATAGATTTCAGCATTTATTATAAAATCTTTAAAATAGTGGAAATTAAAAAAAAGGTAAATTAAAAAGCAATGCATCCTAATTAAATGGATTTCAGCATTTATTCTAAAATCTTAAAAAATAGAGTAAAATAAAAAAAAGTAATTTAATAATAGTCTTCAGGATAGGGCATGTGGAATGAAAACCACCAGGTTAACAATGGATGATGCCAAAACAAATGAAACGTTAAGCAGGCTAGTGTTCCAATAAACCGCCACAACAACCATAAGCAAGACTATGGTCATGATAAGTGCAAATATGGCCTCGGATTTACTGTTTGAATTTGGAATCAATCTTTCATCCTTGGATACAATGTAGATAAAGAAAATTAAAAAAACTCCAATGGCTACAGCAAAATTAAAGTTATATTGATTTACATCTATCCAGAACTGTAGAAACATACAGATGAAAAGTAGTGCACATGAAAAATAGATTAAATACTTCTGAAGCCTTGAATATCCAGAATCCCCTTTCATCAATTCCTCTTTAAAATTCATATTAGTACTTTATTTAAAGTGATATATAATTTTTATCAAATCTACTTAAATAGAATATTAAAAAAGCAATATAAAAACCTGACAAAAATGAAATCCGATTAAATACAATATTAAAAAACCCATTTAGAAGCCTAGTAAAAATGAAATCTACTTAAATACACTATTAAAAAAACCCCAATTAGAAGCATAGTAAAGATAAAAAATTAAAATAAAAAAAGTCGATTAAATAATCATTTTACAAGAAATATTAATTTCTATTTGGACAAGCTGGGATGAATAACCTTTATGCCATCATCCTTTAGCACGTCATATAACTCGGCATGCTCCGTATGGACAGGATATAAAACATCGGGATGAATCTCCCTTACCATCTCAAGAAGTTCAGGACCCTTCGCATGACCTGATACATGGAAGTGGTTATAGATTGGAATATCAAAATGGTTCAGCCAATTTTCGGTTATCTCATAATTCATCTCCATCTCCTCATTAAATGGTTCGGTTGTACTGTGAAGATAGATCGCATTTTCAGGTTTAATATCGATCAGCTCCATGAATGAAAAATTATCAAGGCGTATGATAAAGCCCGATTCATTATCCTGGATATCCCTATAGGTGTATGCGTTATCATAGTCCAGAAATTCCCTTTCCCATTTTTCATATTCCTTTATATAGATGTCCTCATCTGCATTAACCCAATTATTATCCTTTGAAACATAGAAATCACTTGAATGGCCATCACCATTTCTCAGGGAGGATACAAGTCCGTCGCCCTTACGCCTTATATATATTCCAATATTCTCATCATGGATACTTGGATAGATGGTCTTCTCCTCGTTTTCCTCCTCAATGAGCTTTAACATATATGCCTGTTTAGTGGAAACGAGCAATGTTCTGTCGGTCTCCTTTGCAATGTTATGGAAGGTAATCAGCCTGTCAAGATCCCTGAGGGGGAAATTGGCGATGACAAGGCCCTTGAAGTCACCTATTAGATTATAGACCCTCTCCTCGATATCCTCCTCCAGTTCAAGATACTCGATTCTGTTTCCTTCATCGTCGAATTCCTTTCTATATTCCTCACTGTTGATTCTTGTACCCTCACATATCATGACATTAGGTGAGAATCTTCTGGCATGTTTTACAAAGTCCCTGGTCAAATCCCTGTTTCTACCGTGGAAACGTAGGTCCCCAGTATATACAACGTTTTCCTGGCTCCCCTCAATTAGAAAACCTGCGGCACCTGGAAGTGAGTGATCAACAGGCGCAAGCTGAACGTTTAAGTCCCCGATAGCTTGAACATCATAAGGCTCAAGTATTCGAATATCCCTCGGATGTTTGGCCTCATCACCTGTAAGCTTCTTGAAACCGCTGCCGGTTTTTTTGGGAACATAGGTAAACTGTGTTTTATATTGATAGATATCCTTGAAACCGGAGTTGAGACCTGTCTCACCAATAACCTGCAGTATTATCTTGGAGTTCCGGGTCATGTAAATCGGAATGTCACTTCTAAGATGTGATATGTAATCCGCATGGTCCGCATGTGCATGTGATAGAAGCAGACCGTCCACGGCAGGTTTTTCCTCCTGTGGGATTCCCATATGACCTAGAAAATCAGACCTGTATATTCCCTTAACATCAGGTATAAGTCCCAGTTCAATAAAGTCCCCGATACCGTTAGCCTTTCTAGGATTAATGAATTCTGAGAAAAACTTACCGTATTGCTTAAAGCTCATTCCAAAATCAAGTAAAAGTGATGTGGAATCCATATCCAATTTGATCTTGTTTCCACCAATCTCATCTACTCCGCCATAAAAACTAATATCACTCATATAAACCCCTTAAATTACATTCTAAAAAATAATTATTTTATAATAATTCGACACCGACTTATAAAGGATATTGGGATATCCTTTTATAGTTGGAATTACTATAATAATTATTGAAAAACATTATAAATCATGAAAAACATATTATAGTAATAGTATTAATTTAATGATTTATATAAATTAATAAATTAGTTTTATTGTTTTTTATAGTTCCTTAGTGTAATGGCAATCATACGAGACCCTGGATCTTGTGATGGCGGTTCGACTCCGCCAGGAACTATCTACATTTTTGTATGTATTCCCTTTTTTTCTTATATAATAACATGTATTATTAAAACTGATTTTTATAATTTTTTAATGAAATCTTCAATTGAATTTAATAAAAAAATAAGGGTTTATTATTAATATTCATTTTTATAGAAAGCGTTATTAATTTTGAAAAAAAAATGAGAACAAGAGGATAATAATATTTTTTTTATTTTAAGTAGTGGTAATAAATGCAATCTACTTCGTCTGTGTTTGGTATCATGAAGCGGATTAAACAACCATAGTTATCATTAAATAATATTGTTGCTTCCATTAAGTCAGTGCTCCATGTTTTGCCATTATCGGATTTTTTAAGCATACTGTAACTTATGGGTAAATTCTCTTTAGATCCTTTTAGTGTGAATGCTGGTGGTTCGCGGTTGAATTGGTATTCCTCGTTTACTGCATTTGGTATTAGTTTTTCTATTACCTCATTTAATGATGCAAGATTGTTTTCTTCTTTTAATATTTTTAGTTCATCTGCAAGATTTGAATTTATTTTAATTGAAGTATATTTTCCCATATCCTATTTCCCCTTTTTAAAAAAATAAAAGAAATATATTGTTATATCTCTTTTATAATATCAAATATTCTATTATTATGCCGAATATTATTATTACAACAAATATTATGTAAAAATATTGGTTTTTGTTTAATTTTTTATTTTCTTTGAAATTTTTATATATTAAATATATTAAGAGTATTAATAAAATTAATTCTATTATATTTATAATATAATTCATTTTTCTCACCCCATTATTTTTTTGGAAATTTTTATATATTAAGAAAAAGAATATATTACCATAAAAGTTATTAGGGATTTCTCCCTTAATATTTTATTAGTAATATCTTAACTATTTGTAATAGTAGGATAATAATAGTTAAGATTTTTTCATCTTTTTCTTTAATTTTTTCCACCTCCTATTTGTTTTTACAATATTATATTGTACTACATACTATATAAATATTTTTATTTTCTTCTTTAAAAGTAGTATATATTATTAAAAAAAATAAAAAAAGTAATAATAATTTTTAAAAAAAATAGCACTAAATCATATTTCCCTTATTAATCTGTGGGTAAAAAAAAGAGAACATGTGATTTACTGCTAAAACATTTTTCCTTCATAATTTCCAGAATATAATTGAAACTTTAATTTAAATGTTTATGATTACATCCTACTATTACACTATTTTTTATACAAAAATAATTATTGTAATTAGTAGTTAATTACAACCGGTACCGAAACGGAATATAATATAATCATCAGAACCTACAGCATGAATATCAGACTCCAACTGCTTAACACCAATATCAACAACATATACTTTTTCAACACCTAACTGTCCAGTAGAATTAACTTTAGCCTCCTCAAAGAAGTCAGTGATAATTTTAACATCAGATGAATCAGAACCTAATGATTTAATAACTGATTGACTATTAGTGTAACTTTCAATACTAATATTTTCTACTTCATGATTACTGCCTACTATGAAAACAGGTATTTCTGCACCAACACCATCAAGTGAAAGATAATTAGTATTGTCATTAACAACAATTCGTGGTCTATTTTTCAATGCTTCATAAGTTACCATATTTTTATATCTCCTTATTTTTATATTGGATTAATTTTTTTCTAAATTCTGATAAGGTAATACTTGGCATAATTTTATCTTCTTGAAAAGAGTTTAATAATTTTTTTTCTTCCTCAAATTGAGAAGTTAATTTATTATATGCAAGCATACCCATATGTAGTGAGTTATTCTCATCTACAAGACTAATTAAGGTTAATTTAGATTTTTTATTTTTAGAATTATTCTTCACGTCCTTTTTAATTTCTTCATTTTGATTATCTTTATTTTCTGTCATGATTTAAACCTAAAAATTAATTTTTTTATAAAACTAAATAATTATCTGGATTCCATCTGCGACCGCCGATAAGATGCTTTTTATAATAATCTACATTGAGTTTGATAATTCTACGATACAAGATAGGATTAC